>NZ_JBTUJH010000017.1:0-12362 GCF_058343375.1 Alterinioella sp. | reverse complement strand
GCCACCAGTTCGCTATATCCTTGTAGCGGAAAATCCAATCCTCGCCATGGGCCCCATCCTCAATCGGCAAGCGCTTCTGCGCATCGCGCCCCTCAGCCGATCCGTAATACCAGTCATAGCCCTCGCCGCCTTCGATATTGGCGCGCAGATAATCGAGATCATGGATCGAGCGCCAGGCCGCATCGGCATGGTCCTGCCCGTCGCGCCAATCGCTGAGCGGCATGTAATTGTCGATACCGATGAAATCTATATTGGCATCGGCCCAAAGCGGATCGAGATGGAAATACACATCGCCCGAGCCATCCTGCGGGTGATAGCCGAAATATTCCGACCAGTCGGCGGCATAGGACAGCTTGGCATCGGGCAACAGAATGCGCACTTGCGCCGCCAGATCGATCAAGGCCTGAACGGCAGGAAACCCGGCCGCGCCGCGCAATTGCGTCAGGCTGCGCATCTCGGATCCGATGCAGAAGCTCTCAACCCCGCCCGCCGCCGCGCAAAGCGCCGCATAATGCAGGATAAAACGCCTGTAGCGCCATTCGGCCGGCCCGGAATAGCTGACCTGCCCCCCCGAGACAGTAAAATCAGAGGCCGCAGCGGTCCCGAAAAACGCCGCCACTTCGGCATCTGCGGCAGCGCTGCGGTCCGGGCTGCCGGTCACACCGGGGGCCTTTTCGCCGGTGATCCGCCCGCGCCAGGGCAAGGCGGGCTGTTCGCCGGTCTCCGCCCAGGGGTCCGGCAAGCCGCTGCCCTCCAGGATCTCCATCAACAAGAACGGGTAGAACATCACCTCCTGCCCGGCCGCGTTCAGCGCCGCAATCGCCTCGATCACCGAAGCATCGGCGGGCGTTCCGCCATAGATCACGCGGCCATCGACCTGCGCGATCACCTCGGCACCCGATCGCGTCTGACCGGCCACCACCCAGGGCATTTCGGCCCCATCGGCCTCTTGCTGTTCCACCTTCGGCTTCACAAGGCACTGACCGGCGCGCAGATCATCGCCGAACCAGCTGACGATCAGGCTGGTGGCCGCGCAATTGGGCAACTCGCCCTGCAGATTGTCCAGCGCGCGCAGAAAATCGGCCTCGCCGCTGGCGGTGTTCACATTGGCGCTGGCGGATTTGCCAAAGCCCTGCGCATAGCTGACCGATGTGGTGGCCAGCGCATATTCGCCGGTGCCGGGCATCATCGCCACGGCGCGGATCGCCTGGCTCGGTTGCGGCGGGCTGTCCAGCATCTCGGGCTGCGCCGGCCGGATCACCTCAAAACTCAACTGCGGCACCCGGTTGCCATAGGGCGTCAGGTCCAGATCCTCGATCACAACATAGGCAATGCCGCGATAGGCCGGAACCATGCCCGCGCCTTCCACCGCCTCCATCTTGGGGTCGGGCATCTGATCAGCAGTGCCGCGATAGACGCGCATCGTGATATCGCTCTGGGCAATTTCCGCCCCATCGGCCCAGACCCGGCCAACCCGCGCAATCTCACCTTCACACAGGGCAATGGCCAGGCTCACGGAATAGCTGTAACTCGCGGTGCGCGGCTGCGGCGGGGCCCCCTTGCCACCGCCCGTCACCGCGACATCTTCCCGGAACTCGGTGGCCCAGATCACCTGCCCGCCAAGCCGCATCTGCCCGAAAAGCCGCGCCACCGGCGCACCCTCGGCCGCACCCGTCAGACGGAACCGGTCGATCCGGCCCTGCTCGATCACCTCTGATCCCTGGCCCAACAGCCGTTGATCGATGACCCGGCCAAGCGTGGCCCCGACGGCACGCCCGATCACAGCGCCGGTCAGCCCCAGAATCGTGCCCGAGGACAAACCGCCAATCGCGGCCCCCGCCGCTGACAGAAGGATAGTCGCCATGAATTCAGGTCCTTTCCGGAAACGCAAAACGCGCCACGATGCGCCGCTCCCATGGCGGCGTCAGGGCGCTTTCGACAACTCCATGGCCGCTATAGGCATGGATGAATGTGGGGCAGATGCCGGTCTCGGCCTGCAATCCCAGATGTTTGGCAACGGCCCCCTGGCGCATGCGAAACAACAACAGATCGCCGGCCGCCTCCTGGTCCAGCGGTTTCGGGCGCAGATGGCGCAACGCCGCGCACCACAGCCGTTCGTCGCCCTGCGGCTCGGACCAGTCGCGCGTATAGGCGGGCACGGGCTCCGGCTCTGCGCCGAACAGCTCGCGCCAGACCCCGCGCACCAGCCCCAGGCAATCGCAGCCCGCCCCGGGGCTGGATGCCTGATGCACATAAGGCGTGCCGATCCAGCCACGCGCCACGGTGATGACAGGGCTCATCGCAGGCTGCCGCCGCCCGTTGGTGCCGATCCGCGCCCCGGATAGGCCATCACCCAATCATCGCCGGGAATGTCCGGAAAGCCTTGAAAATTCAGGATATTGGCAAATTTCAAACGACAGGTCTCCAGCCGTTTGTCGCACCCCGCCTCAAGCCGCACGATATCGCCTGGCGCAATCTGCGCGCGCAGTTCCTCCCACAGCTCGACCCGGCGATCCCCCTCCACAAACCGGTCATTCTTGATCACACCGATCAGCCCATTGGCCGCCCCCGACAGAACAATCACCCGCCCGCGTTCAAACCAGCGCGGCGAGAACTCATCCAGCCCGGCAAATACCAGCACCCGATCATCCTCGATCCGGCTCAGCGCGCCCTCATGGGCATATCCAGGCGCATCAAGATCAAACTTGCAGGCCGCATCGCCCAAAATGGCCGCGCAGGGCTTTTGATAGACGCGCCCCTCGGGCCGGTTCATCGGCTCAGCCAGACCGCGCAATTCAACCTGAAACGCCCCGCCCTGGCGCTCGAGCTCGCCGAACGAGCCCTTGAATTGCAACGCCCGGTTTTGCGGGGCCGACCAATTGACCAGCCAGGCCTCCACCACCGCGCCATCAAAGCGACCCGCAAGAATATCTTCCTCGGTGATCGAGGCATCGCTGAGCGCACCAACGGCTTCGGTATTGTCCACCGACAGACCCGTGGTCTGGCTCAGGGCCGCCGCCGACAGGCCGGTATCGGCCTTGAACACGGTGCCGTCGAATTCCAACGCCCTGTCATGATCGGTAAAGCCATATGTCACACCATCGGCCCGCGTCACCCGCCAACAGCGCGCAACCTCACTGGCACCGGTTTGCAGATGCGCCAGCAGCCCCTCGCTCGCGCCGCTCATACCCGGATCTCCACCACCGGCACATCCGGCGCTTCGCCCGCCTGAAAACTGGCCAGCGATGTCTGGATCCGGTCAATGTCAAAGCGCACCGGCACGTCAAACTCAAAGCTCGCCGCGACCTCGACACCCTCATCGGGCGCATCCGTGAAACGGATCAGCCCGGTTGTGTGGTCAACCTCGAAATGCACACCATAAACCAGTTCGGCCTCGTCAAACCCTGCCACAACGCTGCCCGCCACCGGCTTGGTGATCGGGCGGGCATAGGTTTCGGCCCCTGATCGGTAGACCTTGACCAGTTGAAACACCTTGGTCACACCATCGCCCATACCGATTACATTATCCCGAAAATGCAATGGTTTGGAGGGCGCACCACCCTTGAAATCCGACCAATCCTTCCAGCGAAACCCGTGCAATTGCCCGCGCCTTGCCTCGAAAAACGCGATCAGCGTTTCGATGTCATCCAGGGCGCGCAGGCCGACGCCCGCATCATAGCGGCGGCGCGAATGGGCCCAGGGCGTGTTGCGTTCCTCGAACCCGTTGGCCAAGGTCACCACTTCGGTGCGCCGCTCCGGCCCCCCGACCGAGCCAAAGCTCAGATTGGTGGGAAAGCGTATTTCATGAAATGCCATCTCAGGGCCTCCCTCAACGATTGCGTTGCCCGCGTGACAGCGCGCGACCCATCTGGGCCGCAATCTGGCTTTTTGATTTCTGGAACCCCTGCACATCGGGGGTCTGGATATTCATCGTGATATAGACCGGTGCCGCGCCGCCCGCGCTGCGCACGCCCAAGCGGCCATCGGCCCCTCGGGCCAGTGGCATGATCGCCTCCGGCCCCGCTTCCCCCATCAGGCCGATACCGCCGCGCATGGCGAAATTTGTCGGCCCATTGACCACCCCGCCACGGGCAAAGGGCGTCACCCGCCCACCTGAAAAAGCGCCGCCCTTTTCGAATGGCAGAATTCCCGAAACCAGCGCGTTGATGCCATTGGCCAGAACCCCGCCAACAGCGTTCTGAACCGGGCGCAGCGCCGTGTTATAGGCCGCATCGACCATGCTTTGCGCCACGCTGCGCAACGCATCCGACAACCGCATCCCGTCAAACACCACACCGTCAAATGCGCGCCGCAACCCGGTGCCGAATGACCGGCTCAAGCCCTGCACCTCGCGCCCGGTGTAAAGCATGGTTTCCTGCATCACGCGCAATTCGCCCTGAAAGGCCGCAACCATCGCCGTGGCCGATCCCAGCGAGGCCTCCAACTCTCCCAATTCGGCGTCAAAGCCGTCAATTTCTTCATCCATTGCTGTCATCCTTCACATCCGCATCGGGAAACCGGGCGGCCAGGGCCTCAAGCCCCGCCCGTCCCATCGGCGCAATGCCGGGCGCGTCGCCCATCAAAAGCAGCAGTTCCGCAGGTGTCAGCGCCCAGAACTGCGCCGGTGTCAGGCCAAGCCCCTGCATCCCGGCCCGCATCAATCCGGGCCAGTCAAACGGTCTTGCGCCGCTCATTGGGGCGGCCGGAAGGCCAGCGCCAGCAACCGCGCGGCAACGCGCGCGGCCTCCAGCGGTCCACCGGTGATCTCGGCCTTGGCCAGATCGCTCAAATCGCCGTTCCAACCGCCGCCGCGCAGCCCCGCACAGACCAGCGCCAGAACATCGCGCGACTTGAACCCGCCCGACTCGAACCGTTCGACCAGATCCGCAATGCTTTCCGCCTGCAGCCAGGTTTCCAGTTCGGCCAGCGCCCCCAGGGTCAGTTTCAGCACCCTGCGCTCGCCATCCAGTTCCAGCGCCACCTCGCCTGCCCAGGGGTTCGCCATGGCTCAGAGCGCCGTGAATGACAGCACGCCCGCCGAGGCCAGCGACAGCTCGTAACTCGCCTCACCATCATGGCTGCCGGCATATTCGATCGAGGTGATCTGAAACGCGCCCTCGACAGTGCCGAAATCGGGGATGATCACCTGAAACTCCGGCACTTCACCGTCAAAGAAGATCTGGCGCGCACGTTCATCTGTAGCCTCATCGCGGAACACGCCCGAGCCTGAGATTGCGGCCGATTTCACACCGCCACCGGCCAGCAATTCACGCCAGCCACCGGCGCTTTCCAGGCTGGTCACATCCACCGTTTCCGCATTGAAGCTCAGCCGCGATGCGCGCAGGCCAGCCATGGTCTGAAAGGTCGAAGTGCCGTCCAGATCGACCTTGATCAGCAGGTCCTTGCCATTTTGGGCAACCATATCATTCTCCAGTTATATCAGTGTTCTACGTTTGAAAGCTCACGCCACGGCCTCGTCCAGACGGGCCCGAAACCAGATGTCGATCCGGCGGTTGGCCCTGGTTCGCACGGCCGTTGCGCGGTAAAAATGGATCCGGCTCACCCGGCCCCGGCTCAGATTCAGCGGCGCGGCCAGAACAGCATCCGAAACAGCCGCCGCCGCCTCTTTGGCCAGATGAAACCCGGCCCCCTCCGTCACCACGGAAACGCTGAATTCATGCAGCGCGCCGCCCTCTGACCCGTCGCTCTTGTCGCGCACCTTTTCGGGGCCAAGCGTGACGTAGATCTCGGGCTGCGGGCCGGGCGGCATCGCGTCAAAAACCGCCGGGCCAACGATTGCCGCCAGCCCCGCATCCGCGCTCAAAACACCGTAAACCGCGGCCTGAAGTGCCGCTGTCATGCCATAGCTCATGCGCCCTCCTCCTCGGTGGCAAAGCAGATCAGGAACCGGCCCAGCGGGTCGGCCTCCGTCACCGCATCAATGGTGAAGATCCGGCTGCCATCGCGAAACCGTTGCAGGGGCGTCGGCCGTGACGGCGCGCCTTGCGGGGCGGCGCGGACGGTGATCTTGAAGCCCATCCGCGCCAGATCACCGCTTTCACGACCCGTCCGGGGCAAAATCTCGCCCCAGACATTGCCCAGCGGCTGCCAGACCTGATTAAATCCGCCCGCGCCATCGGCAACCCGCACCGGGGCCTCCAGCAACAGGCGGCGTGACAGGTTGGGTCGCGTCATCCGCCCACCCCCCGCATCCGCACTGGCCGGTAGGGCTCGATCAGCACCGCCACACCCATGGCGATGCCCGCCTCGCCAGTGCCCTGCGCCTCATAGATATCCGCCGCCTGGATCAGGATTGCCTGGCGCAGATCCGCCGGAATACCGGACCAGTCCAGCCCGAACCCCGCCACCATCTCGATCTCGATCGAGCCGCCGCGTGACGGGTTGGGCAGGCTGCTTGCCGCCTCCAGCGTCGGGCGATGCAGATCCTTTCGCAATGTATAGGCGTCGGGGTCCAGAACCGTCTCCACGCCACCGCGCGTGATCACCTTGACCGAGGTGATGCTCTGCACCGGGGCCACCGGCAGCGCCTGTTCCTGCGTCGATTTCCACCCGCTCAGATACCACGTGAATCCGCGCTGAAAGAGCGCCTTTCCGATCCGCGCCTCGATCGCCGCAAGCGACGCTCTCAAGCAGCTTTCCAACTGCGCATCCTGGCTGCCATCATCGGCAAAACCCGATGCCAGGCGCAGGTGATCGGTAAGCTCGGTCACCGGCAACAATGCGCTTGGAACCGAGGACATTTCGACCATCATCATAGTGTGTTTTCTCCACCAAAGAACTGCCTCAGGAAATGGCATGGCAGGGCCCTGCACCGCTCATGCGGAGGACAAATGGCTGGAGGCCGCCGGGCCCCGCCATGCCGCCCGCCCCGACCCGATACCGGGCCGGAACGCGCATCATCTGCCGTTGATCTGCCCCCGGGTCAGGCGATACCGAATTTCAGCAGCTTGATCGCCGCGAAATCGCTGACATCGCCGCCGACCCGCTTGGTGGCATAGAACAGAACATGCGGCTTGGCGCTGAACGGATCGCGCAACACACGCAGATCGGGGCGCTCGGCAATGGTGTATCCGGCGTCGAAATTGCCAAAGGCGATGGCCATGGCATCGGCGGCAATATCGGGCATGTCTTCGGCGATCAAAACCGGATAGCCCATCAGACGCGCAGGTTCTCCGGCGGCCAGACCGTCGGACCACAAGAACCGGCCATCGGCATCCTTCATCTTGCGCACCGCGCCGGCAGTCTTTGAATTCATGACGAAATTCGCATTGGCGCGATACCTTGCCCCCAGCGAATAAACCAGATCGACAATCGCATCGGCCGGGTTGGTGGCGTCGAAATCGCCTGCCGCGCCGGTGATGACATAGCCCAGATTGCCCCAGCTCCAGGTCGCATCATCCACCGTCGGATGGGTCAGGAACCCGGTCGGCTTGTCGATACCGTCGCCTGCGATAAAGGCCATGGCCTCGGCGCGGGAAAACTTGTCGGCGATGCGCTCGGCCAGCCAGCCCTCGATGTCAAAGGCGGTGTCATCCAGCAAACGCTGGCTCGCCTTGGGCAGCGCCGACAGCTCATGCAGCGGGATCGAGATCCGCTCGATCTGCGGCGTGTCGGTCTCAACCGTCGCGGCGGTCTCGGTGGCCCAACCGGCCCCGACATCACTCTGGTCGATCAGCACGTCAAACGTGGTCGCCTCGACATTGACCACATTGGCAACCGAGCGCAGGCTGGAAGAGCCGCGCAACACGCCCTGGATCGCTTCCGCGGTCTGCGGATCGACCAGATAACCGCCTTCGGCATTGACGGCCGTGTTCAGCGCCTTGCCTTCCAGCTCAAGCCCGCGCAGGCCGTCATCATCGCCGGTGCGCAGATAGGTGCCCATGGCTTTCTTATGCGGCGCACCATCCTGGGTGGCAGCAGACAGCGCCGGGCGCGAATGGGTCATGGATTTGGTTTTCAGCATCGAAATACGCTCTTCCTGTTTTGCAAGTTTGGTGGTCATGTCGTCCTGGAACTGGCTGAATTCATTCAAAAACCCTGCCAGTGCAGATTTCACCTCAGCGGTTGCGGCCTGGCCCGAAGGCACAGGCATGCGACCCGAGGGTTTGATGTCAGTCTCGGTCATTCAATTTTCCTGATTATTGAGGAAGTTGCGGGGCCTTAACGCGCCGCCAGTTTGCGGCGGGCGTCGTGAAACACCGTCGCCAGTTCATGCAGGAAATCCCCTTTGGCCTCCTGGGCCAATTGGGCATCCACCCGCGCCTGCGGCAGCATCGGAAAGGTCACCAGCGACACTTCCCAAAGCTCCACCTCGTTCAGAAGCCTGCGCCCCTGATCATCCTTCGTGGCCCGCACCGTGCGATAGCCGATCGAAAGCCCGTCAATCGCACCGGCCTCGATCAGCGCCACCGCCTCGCGCCCCTTCGATACGCTGTCCAGCAGGCGGCCCTTGACCCACAGGCCCTTGCCGTCTTCGCGGACCTCATCCCAGATCCCGATGGGTTGGCCGGGATCATGCTGCCACAGCATCTTGACGTTGCGACCGGCGGCATCCAGCCCCTTCAGGCTGCGCGCATAGGCCCCTTTCTGAACCACATCGCCGCCCTGGTCACAGGCATTGAACAGGCTTGCATAGCCTTCGATCTTATGGCCCTCGCGCACTGTCAGCGCGTCGTCGAACCGGCAGAACTTTGTCTCAAGCCCTGTCTGCGAAAATCCATTCATTCCAATCTCCTATCCGCCAGAGCTGATCTTGATCAGCTCATTTATTCCCTGGGCCAGGATCACGCCAACCGCGCCGAAAACCGCCAGCCACAGCCGCCGTTCCAACCGGTCCAGCGTGACCTCGATCCCCTTCAGCCGAAATGCCAGCGCCTGCCAGCGTTCCTCGGCCACCCGTTCATTTGCGTCGATCCGCGCCGTGGCCGCGTTGAACGGGTCATACAGAAACCGCGATCCGCCCGCCGTGCCGCGGCTGCTCATTCGTCTTCCACCAGCCGTGGCAGGCCCAGCATCGCGCGTTTCTCAGAGGGCGTCAGAAAATCGGCCTCGGCCACGCGGCGCCATTGCGCGTCGCGTTCAACCGACAGCGCCGGAACCTGGTCCAGATCGGGGCGCAACTCCACCGGTTCGCCGGAATAGCCCGCCAGCCAATGCGCCAGCGATGACAACACCTTGGCCGCCAGCGGCAGCACCGTCAGCCGGTAAAAGGCGCGGTTGGCCTCGGCGTAATTGGCATAGGTCGCATCGCCCGGAATGCCCATGATCATCGGCGGCACCCCAAAGGCCAGCGCGATCTCGCGAGCGGCGGCATCCTTGGTCTTCTGAAATTCCATATCCTGCGGGCTGAACCCCATCGGCTTCCAGTCCAACCCGCCTTCCAGCAGCATCGGGCGCCCGGCATTGCGCGCGCCCTGATGGTGGTGCTCCATCTCGCTTTGCAGCCGCTCGAACTGCTCCGTGGTCATTGTCCCGGCCCCGTCGGCACCGCGATAGACAATCGCACCTGATGGCCGCGCGGCATTGTCCAGCAGCGCCTTGGTCCAGCGCGAGGCGCTGTTATGCACGTCCAGCGCATTGGCCGCCGCCTGCATCGGGCTCAGGCCGTAATGGTCGTCTTGCGGATGAAACAGCTTGATATGGCAGATCGGCGACAGGCCCCGGGCGTCAAACCGGTGTTTTTTCGCCCCGACCGTATAATCATAGGCAATCGGCCAGCCATCCGGCCCCGGCACCAGCCCCATCCGGTCAGACCGCAACACATGCAGCTCCTCGGGCGTATCGCCATCCGGGCTCACCGCCTCGATATAGGCATTGCCCGACAGCAGCAGCTGCGCATACAGCGCCTCCAGCAGCTCGGCCCGCCCCTGCGCCGCATTGGGCCGCGCGATCAGGCCAAGCAGCGGGTGCAGCTCATAGCGACGCTCCGCATCCTGACAGATCAGCGGCAAAGCGGCGGCCGCTTCCGCAATCAGCTTGACCGACCGAAACCCCACCGGATTGCCCGCAAACCCGGTTTTCATCAGCGAGACCGTATCGCGCGGGCTCCAGGCCACGCGCCCCGCCCCCGCCCAGGCCACCACCCGTCCCGTGGCCGAGGCCTTCACCTCCGGCTTCACCGGCTCCGGTTTGCGCAAGAAATCCAACACCATAGCCATGTCTCCTAGATCCATCAAAAAAAGCGCCCCGCCGGTTTCGGCAAAGACGCTCGACAAGGGCGATCGCGCGCCCTTCATTTGCGTTTACTGCTTCAGATCCGGCGCATACCCGGGCGCGCCACCGCCGCCCGCGCCGGCACGATCATGCCATCGGTCAACGCCCAGACCAGCGCATCGACCCGGTCCGGGCTGCCGCGCCCCTGATAGCCGGTCATCGTCATCCGGCACATCTCATCCTCCAGCTCCGACAGCCCCGGCAGATGCGCCACCCTTCCCTGTTCATACAGGGCCGCCACCGGCTCGGCCCGCGCCACCTTGCCGCGCGATGCCCGCACCGGCCGAACATTGACCAGCGGATCAATCGCGCGCACCGCATCAAGCACCAGATCACCGCCCTGATTGACCTCGGCCACCATCCGCGCCGCGCCATGGCGCTCATAGGCCGCCACGGCGCGCTCCGCCCATTGAAGCGCCGAGACCCCCTGGACCGAACAATCCTCGATCACCACCGCGTGCCAATCCTTTGGCGGCCCCTTCTGAACCACGCCCACAACCACGATGCCGCAAGCATCCGATCCGGCATGCCCGGTCACCGGCGGATCGACCGCCACCGTCACCCGCGCGCCCTCTGGCACCTCCGCCACGCGGCCCTTGTCCAACCCGGCCCGCAGCCACAACGCGCCTTCCATATCCTCAATCAGCTCGCCATCCAGCTCCTGCCGGCCCAGTTTCGTATTGCCATAACGCTCGCGCACATCCTCCAGAAAGCTGTCGGCCAGATAGGCCCGGTTGGCCTCGGTCCTGGCGCTGGTCACGACCGTGTTCTTGCGCGCCAGCAGATCCTTCAGCATCGCCACATTGCGCGGCGTCGTCGTCACCACCTGGCGCGGGTCCTGCCCCAGCCGCAACCCGAATTGCAGCATGTCCCAGGTTTCTTCGGCGCGCTTCCATTTCGCCAGCTCATCAACCCATGCCGCATCAAATTGCGGTCCCCGCAACGCTTCGGGGTCATGCGCCGAAAACAGCCGCGCCTGCGCCCCGTTGGGCCAGACCAGCATCCGCTCGCCCGCCACCCAGGCCGGGCTCCGGTCCGGCGGCGAACAGGCCAGAATGCCGCTCTCGCCCTTCACCATCACCGCCAGCGCCTGGTCATAGGTCTCCCCCACCAGCGCCACCCGGCGCGCCCGCCCCGGGGCCTCGGGCGTCGCCCCCTCCACCATGGCGCGCACCCATTCGGCCCCGGCGCGGGTCTTGCCCGCGCCGCGACCGCCCAGGATCACCCAGCTTCGCCAATCGCCCTCAGGCGGCAATTGATGCGGCAGGGCCCAGAACTCGAACAGCCAGGGCAAGGCCGCCAATGCCTCGTCACTCAGCCCCGCCAGGAACGTCTCGGCGCTCGTTGGCGGCTCTGAGGCAAGCAAGTCGGCACCCGATCTCAGCACGGGCCGCCTCCAGATCGAGGATCCCCGCCCCGGTTCGTGTTTTTCCACTTGCGACACGGGCTTTCTCCTCCAGGTTCAACGCCATCATAAAGGCGTTGTTCATCTCCCTGATGTCCTTGGTCAGATCCGTCCCCGAGATCTTTTCCTCAGCCTTCAGTTTCGCAACCGCCCGATCCAGCATCTCCTGCGCCGTTTCAAAAGCGTTCAGTGCACGGTCCAGCAATCGCTCGACCCGCGCGGCATCCATTTCAGAAATCATCGTCATAATTGGCGTTGTCCCCGTGCTTTCAAATAAACCCGCACGAGCAGAAACGGAAAAACGACCACCGGGGTCACCCCCGAGGCCGTTTGCCCAATTCTTCCAGCATGTCACAACTTATGCCAGAGACCGTTCGATGAGTCAATATGTTTATTCTTTTCAAATGGTTAACGCAGAATCCATCCGCTTACCAAAAATTAACCCACCCGCCTCGTTTCGACAGATCCTTCCCTGGCGCGGGACCAACAGAGCGTCATCTGCTGCCCCGCGCATCGGCCCAAGCCGCTTCGAAGCGGCGTTGCACGCGGTTGCGAAACCGCGTAAAGGCGGTTCGAAACGCCGTTGCCCCCGTGGCCCTTGCACACAGCGTTCTATAGCGCGTCGCGCCTGATCGGATGCGAGCATTCATCACCCGGACCGAGGCAGCGTTCGCGCAATCGAATGCGTTCGGGTCGGCCGGTGAATTCGATTTGGCGCGACGCG
>NZ_JBTUJH010000016.1:0-53442 GCF_058343375.1 Alterinioella sp. | reverse complement strand
ATCGCTTGAATATCGCGCGCTTTGGCGCTCATATCGGTTCCGGGTGAATTCAGTCCAGGCCATTTCGATCTCCGTTCAGTTGTGCAGCCGAATAGAATCATAACCTGCTGAATTCACTCAACCCTTTTCCAATCAGCCTCTCAGGTACTATTTGACCATAATATGCCACCTCGTATCGCGCGCGCGATTCACGAGCTAATAAAAGACGACGGGCATCAGGCGATCGCGCTTCGTGACGAGTTCAAACCTAATATCTCGGATGTCGACTACTTCAATGCCCTTGGTCGAACGTGGATTGTAATATCAAAAGACCTACAAAATTCACGAAAAAGAGCAGAGCGAGCTGCGATCCTCAGAAACAACATTGTTGCCTTTTATCTGTCCCCCGCACTCCAGAAATTGAGAGTGAATGAGCAGGCCGCATCAATTATTTGGCACTGGGACAAAATATTGACGCAAAGGTCTAGTGTGGTAAACGGCCTGTTTCAGTTGCCGGTGAATAAATCACGCTTCAGAACTCTTTGAGGGAAATAATGTCGTTCGCGGCCTCTTCTAATCCCTTACGCTCGACCCCACGGTGGGTGCGAGTTCGCGCCCACCGGGGGGTCGGATCGGGCGTGTTGTGCGGGCAGTCCCGCGCAAATGATGGGGCAGTTAGACGCTCCAAGCGCGCCCTACACCCCCAACTCCGCCCGCTTCTTCCTGGTCATCCCCGCCACCACCAGATCATAGCTCATCACGATATGCTCGCGCAGCGACGCCTCGCTCATCGCGTCTTCCTCATGGACCTGCAGCCATTTCATGCCGCGCGATGCCAGATAGGGCGCGGGGCGGATGCCGGGTTGCCCTCCCAGAACCTCAAAGGCGATATCGCTGACCTTGAAGGTGAAGGCATCGCGGCCCTCATTCCAGCCGCAGATGGCAAAGACCTTGGCACCGACCTTCCAGACATCGGCATTGCCCCATTGCACCACATGGTTGGTGGATTTCAGCCCACCGCAGAACCTGTTGAATTCATCGCGTGTCATCGCCTGAACCTGCACAGCCTCAGCCACGCTTGCAAGTCCGCTTCGCAACCGCACAGGCCCCTGCGCCTTGACCTTTCGCGCTTTTCCGGGGCCAGATGGCGCATCCAACATGAACGAGACGACCCAAGATGCCCTTCCTCCTGCGCACCAGATTGAAATCCGCCGATGACCATGCCCATCAGGCAACAAAGATGCCGGCCATGGCCTCGACCAGAAATTGAGACCGCCGCTTGCCCTGATCCTCGCCTTGGTCGCAACCCAGGCCCAGGCCTGGGAGGTCTCGACCGATGGCCCGATCTGTGTCCTGACCCATGCCGAGGCCGATCTTGCCATTCGTCTCACCTACGACCCCGGCCCGCCGCTTTATGCCATCACGCTGACCCGGTCAGAGGATGACTGGCCCGAAGCGCCTGTCTTCGCCCTGCAATTCACCGGCCCGCAGCCCAATCTGATCAGCACCGACCGGCATGTCACGGATGGCCCGGCCCTGACCGTAACCGACCGCGGCTTTGGCAATGTGCTGGACGGGCTGCAATTCAACGCCACGGCCACGGCGCTGATCGGGGACACGGAAATTCCCTTTCCGCTCGAAAACGCCGCGCCTGCCATTGCCAGCTTCCGCACCTGCACGTCCGCCCCCTCCGCCTGATCCCGAAGACCCATCCGAGAGGCCCCGCCATGCCGCCCGAGTTTCACCTTTTCGCCAAGGGCCCGCGCCCCGTCGCGCCCTTTTCCCATGCCGTGGAAACCGATGGTTGGGTGTTTTTGACGGGCCAGATGCCGACCGACCCCAATGCCCCCGACGCAGCCCTGCCCCAGGGCATCGAGGCGCAGACCGCCCGCGTCATGGACAACCTCGCGTTGATCCTTGCGGAACTTGGGCTCGACCTGACCCATCTGGTGCAGGCCCGTGCCTATCTGACCGAATTCGAGCGCGACTATGCCGCTTTCAACGAGACCTATCAGGAATATTTCGACCCCGAACGCCGCCCGGCCCGCACCACCGTGGGCGTGACGGCGCTGGCGGTTGGCGCATTGGTCGAGGTCGATTGCATCGCCCGCAGGCCGTAGCCGTTGAAATCCGCCGCCGTGACCGGCGACCGGGCCTGCTGCCAATACCGCGGGTCCGCCAGAATCTCTGGCACCAACCGGTCGCGTTTGAACACGCGGCAGGTCTGTTGGCGGATATTGACGTTATGGGCGTTGCTTTGAACCGGCAGATCACCAGACGGAAACTGCGCCCGCATCCGGTTGGCGCGGTCGGTCAGGTCACCGATCTCTTGCTTGAGATGGATAAATTCATCGCCGGGGTGCATGGGCGGAGCTTCGATGTCAATCGCCCGGCCCTGCGATGGCAAACCGGCCCTCGATTCGTCTTGTTTTGAACCGCCCATCCCGCCCGCGCGACCTATTTGAGACCCTGCCAGTTTCAGAGACCCACATATGCGCCATTTTCTATTTCTTATTGCCCTTGGCCTCAGCCCAGCCACACCCGCCGCCGCCTACAACGCCGCCCCGGGTGCAGGGCTTGATTTGATTCCGGCGCGATTTGCCCGCGATCCGGTTCCATTTTTCACTGACATCCCTGCCTGCATCACCCGCATCTTCGCAACCGGTGAGGCCCCAACCAACCTGTCACAGATCGAGCAGATCACCTGCCTTGATGCGATGTGCACCCTGCGCGAGCTCGTGCTCTGCGCCGACAGGGATTGACATGTCCCGATGGCGCGGTGCCGTCGCCCTTTTTCTGACCCTCTCGAAAGCCCTCCGGGGCGCAGGTCGCCCTTTCCGAGGAGGGCATCCGACGGGCGCAGCACCTGCGCACCCGGCAGCCCGTTTGACCTGGACCTGATCATCGTGAATTTCCAGTAGCGGAGAACCCCGCCTATCGTGAGGACGCTCGTCGCCGATCAACGTCCGGTCCGGATCTGATCGGCAATCTGTGACGCCCATTCGCCGATCACCGGAATGAAATCTATCTGGCTGAGCGAATAGACCACCACCGAAACCAGCAGGGACGCGCCCACCACCGTGCCAAGCCCAAAGGCCAGCCCACGGGCAAAATTGAAGGCCAGCAGCCGCGGGATGGAATTTTGCACCTGGATGAACCGATGCGCGTTCAGCATTGCCACTTCCTCGCGCAAGCGGCGCATTTCCTCGTTCAGTTCATCGCTCATGCCAAGGCCTCCACCATTGCGCGCAGCTTGCCTGCATCGGTTACAAACCGCCCGCCCGGCGGGTCGAAATCCGCGAATGCGCGCGGGCCGTGGGCCGGTGACAGGCAGGCGGCATGAATCCCGGTCACGCCGGTCGCCTGCGCGGCTTTTGCCCCGCCAATGTATCGACGCAAATCTTCAGCCCGGTTTTCGTCAAAACGTCTCGGCCACGTCATACATCACCGGCTCAAAGCTCTTGCACAGATCATTCATCGCCCGGTTCCTTTTGCGCATCTCATCGCTGCGCAGCATGGCCATAAAATCCTCACGCCGGGTCCATTGCGAATAATTCGCCACGCGGGTCTGGGCATCGTTCACATGCAGGCCGGCAGCGATAAAGCCCGGCTGGTGCGAAATGAAATCAGCATAGGCCTCAGTCAGCGCATCCAACAGGTCCTGGCAGGTTCCGGGTGTGGTTTCGAATGTGGTGATCACCGTTTGCAGGGCGGCACCTTTCTGGATATGCGGCATCTGGATTTCCCCTTGTTGTGACCTGCAGCCTAGCAAGCACACAAGCTGCCCACCAGACCCGGCAATCTTTCCCGGACCAGATCAGCCAGTGAACTGACTGCGCAACGCCTGATACACCACCGCCGTGGCCGAATTGGCAAGATTGAGCGACCGGATATGCGGGCTGCGCATCGGCAGGTGAAAGATGCGGTCCGCGAACCCGTCCAGGATATCGGGCGCAAGCCCTTTGCTCTCACAGCCAAAGATCAGATAGGCATCGGCCGGGAAATCAGGTTCATAAACCGATTGCGCGCCGTGTTCCTCAAAGAAAAACAGCTGGTCGCGCGCCGGCCTGCGGGCCGCCAGAAAAGCGTGCCAGCTGTCATATTCGCAAAGCCGGACATGTTTCCAGTAATCCAGCCCGGCCCGGCGCACGGCCTTGTCATCAATGGAAAACCCGTATGGCCGGATCAGGATCAGCTCCAGATCCAGCGCCACGCAGGTGCGCCCGATGGCACCGGTATTGCCGGGGATCTCGGGCGCGACCAGCACCAGTTTCATGCAAGGCTCGGACATGGCGGCGGCGGTATCCTCAGGCAATGATTGCGCCTGCTTTATACCAAAGCGGCGGGCAGGGAACCCGCAACATGAGCCAAACTCGGCGCGGCGCGGGCCGCGTTAGGGTTGTGTTAACCTGATTAAGACATCCTTAACCGCGTGATGCGCTGGATCTTCCCCCTCCTGCTGGCTTTGTTCAGCATGGGCGCGCCCACGGTTCAGGCAGGGCCATGGGCGCGCGCGCCCGGCGAGATGTTCCTGTCCTTCTCGCAAAACATGTCCTCCAGCGCCGAAGCGCTTGCCACCGGCACCATGGAGCTGAGCGCCTATTCCTCGATCTATGCCGAACTGGGGCTTGGCCGCGGGCTGACCCTTGGCCTGGATCTTGGCCGCGGCGATTACACCGATGAGGCCATCTTGTTCCTGCGCCGCACCCTGACCCGGCCCGGCGCGCGGTATCAGGTGGCTGTTGATTTCGGCTATGGCGAACGCCGGGTGGAGGTTCTGGGCGACAGCCGACTGGCGCGTGTCGGGCTGTCTTTCGGGCGCGGGTTTGACGCGGCGGCGCTGGATTGGCTGCCATTGGAGCTGACCGGCGGCTGGATCGGCCTGGACGCGGTCGCCATCTATGATCTGACCCGCGACGAACGACGCTGGAAGATCGAGGCCACATTGGGCCTGCGCCCCTCTGAACGGGTGTCGCTGATGCTGCAGGTCATTGCCGAGGATTGGCCAGGGGCCGATATCAGCTTTGGCCTGAACCCGTCGGTGGTGTTCCAGATCCGCGAGGGCACGTCGATCGAACTGGGCGCGCGCACCAGCTTTGACGACAATCCGCAGATCGGCCTCGAACTGGGGCTGTGGCACCAGTTCTGATCCCGCGTATAAGCCATTTCCCGAGGGTCAGGCGCTTGGACGAATGGCCATGTTCATAATAATCGCCCGCCATGTTATTGCCGTTACGGCAAGGAGGCGCGAAGATGTCGGAGGCTAAGCCTTATCTTTTGAAAACCGGCGATACATCGCGATCGCTGGCGCAGCATCTTTTGCGGTCGGCCCGCCATGGCGCGCTTGGCGTTCTCTGCCCTGACACAGACACCCCGATTGTTTCCCGCGTCTCGGTCGGCACCGCGCCCGATGGCATGCCGGTCACGCTGATTTCCGAGATCTCACTGCACACCAGCGCGCTGCGCCGAAACCCGGCCTGCTCGCTTTTGGTGGGCGAGCCGGGCGGGCGCGGCGACCCGCTGACGCATCCGCGACTGACGCTGCAATGTTCGGCCCGGCAAACCGAAAAGGCCGCCCTGAAACAGCTGTTTCTGTCACAACATCCCAAGGCAACGCTGTACTATGATTTCAGTGATTTCATCATGATGCGGCTGGAGGTTCTGGCAGCCCATCTGAACGGCGGTTTCGGCAAGGCCTACAGGCTTGACCCCGATGATCTGGACCTTGCGCAAGCAGCGGCCGCGCATCCATAAGCTGCATTGCCAAAGCCCTCTGGACCCGTCACCATTGTGTAACGGCCCCATATCAGAGGCAGGCGTGCGTTTATGTCAGATCCGCAGATCGACCCCGACCTTCTTGGCATCTGGATCATCCCCGGGGAACCCGCAACCTTCGAGGTCAGCCCCGATGGCGGCTATCATATTGCCGAGCCCGCGGCGCAGTATTCCCTTTTTCGCGGTGGCCTGTTCCTGAAATGGGGCAAGACCGAACTGGAGCGGATCCTGGGCGAGGGCGACCGGGTCGAGGGCGTCTGGCGTGCCCGCGACAGTGGCGATGAATGGTATTTCCGCCCCGATGGCAGCTACACGCTGCACTGGCCCGATGGCGAAGAAGCCCATGGCATCTGGGCGCTGCAGGAAGATGGCGCGAAACTGTGGACGCGCGAAGAACTGGGGCGGATCGACACCACCGGGGCCGAGGTCAGCTTTCACCTGCATTCGGGCGCGCCCATTCGCTATGGCTACACGGTTGATGCAAAAACCTGGACCCTGATGAACCCCGAAACCTGGGCTGTGCTGATCGAATATCACCGACCTTGATAAAACCGGCGGCCCGCAAATCATGCGGCCCGCCGGTGCGTTTCACTGGCGTTCAGACCGTGTCGGTGCGCGCCGTCAACTGCACCGAGCCATGCACCGGCTGCGACCAGTTTATCCGGATTGACCCACGCCCGACGCCGTGGCGCGTGGTGCAATAGGGCATCGTGTAGATGGCCACATTGGATGGCGATCGAATGGCCCCTTGGGGCTGCACCGATACGGCAACGCGGGCCTCGGAATCGAATGGCAGGTAATTGCGCAGATCGACCTCCCAGGTTGCGCTATCGGACGCTTGCGTGACTTTCACGGTCACCGGGTTCTGCGCATTCTTGCTGACCCCGTGATAGACATTCCCCGTCATCAGGAAATTGCGCGTCCGGCTGTTATCGAGTGGCGCTATGCTGTCATCCACCCCTTCGGCGGCATCCAGCGCGCTGCCATTGAGGTGCTTGAAGACATTGTCGCAGATCGACAGACCGTTGATATAATGATCCGGGCCATAGGGTTTGATCTGGATGAAGTTCGACCAGTTGGCGATGCCGTTGGCGGTGAATATATTGGCATTGATCGTCAGCCCGCCAAAGGAAAACTCACCTGACATCTCGGGGGCGGCGTCATGCTCATTGCCCCATTCGATGAAACTGTTATCGACATAATTACCGTGGATCGTGGTTTTGACATTGGTGTTGGTCAGCACGATCCCGGCGGTAATCAACCCGTTCGGCTCGCTGTCGCCCTGGAACCAGTGGTTGCCCGTGATCAGATTGCCATTGCCGCCAAACACGCCGAAATGCTTGAACTTGACCGCCCGGTTATTGCGCACCTTCACATCGTTGGAATTGGTGTTGAAGGCAATCGAGGTGCGATCCTGCACCCGCAGGGTCTGCTCATTCGACAGGAACTGGTTCCGGTCCAGCAGCATGCCCGCGCAGCCGCCATCGATCGAGGTGATGCCGCGATCCTTGGGGCCGGTGAAGAAACAATCCTTGACGTGAAAGATCAGACCATCGGTCGGCAACATGATGGCGCTGGCCCGCCCGGCGCAGACAAATTCGACATTCGAGATCGAAAAGCGCTGCAACTGCTCGAAGCCCGAAAAATCGAGGATGTATTTGAACCGGGTGAAGGTATAGCTCTGGTTGCTCGGCGGCACGCCAAGCGGGCTGGACAGAAAAACACGGCCCGCTGCGATATTGATGGCGCGGACATAGATTTCACGGCCGACACCCTGATTGGCGGTGACCAGCGACCCGATGGGAATGGCACCGGCATTGGTGACATTGTCCAGCCGGTCGGGCGCGGATGCCGTCCAGGTGGCGTTGCGGGTAACCACGGTGTCATCCCAGTTCGGGCTGTTGATACAGCTGAATTGCCCGTTCTGGATGCTGCGTTGATTGGCATAGGTGTTTTTGTTGCCGACCACGGCTTGCATATCAATCGGCGCGTCCAGCAACACGCGCCGCCCGCCCAGATCGAACACATCATGGTCGCCATGGTTCAGCATGGCCTGAAAGCCCTTCTTGAACCCCTGCAGCTCATCGCCGCCAAAGGCATCGGCATAGCTTGGCAGGTCGAAATTGCTGGCCAGAACCAGCCGCGCGCCGTCTGGCATCGACAATTGCCCCTGAAACCGCACCGGGCTTTGCATCGTCAGGTTGGTGGCAATGCGATAGGTGCCTTCCGACACCAGAACCTCGCGCCCGTTCGCGGCCGCATCGGCGGCGTTGAAGGCGGCGGTGTCATCGGTGGTGCCATCGCCTGCCGCGCCAAAATCCTTGACATCGACCCAATCCATCAGCTTGCGGTAAAAGACATGGGTGATGTCCTCGACCTGGATGCTTTCGATCCGCACGGTGCCGCCATTGCCGCCGGTCAGATCCAGTCCGAAATGGCCATAAGCTGCGGTCTCGCCCCAGGCCATGTCCACGCCGCCCCGGTCGCCCACGCCAATGATCGCCGAAACGGTCACAACCTGGCCATAGCTGGTCAAGGTCACCTGCGGCCCGATCTGCGTGACGCCCGCCACGTTCGTGTTGTTGGCCTGCCCGGCCCAGCCGGCAATACGCACATCGGGCAACGTGCCGGACAGGGCCTTGACCCGCGCCGACACGCGCAGATACAGCCCCGGCAGAACCGGCGTTTGGCCCATATATCGCAGCCGCGTCGTGCTGGAGGTTTTCAGGATCTCCAGACAGGTTCCGAAATCCTGATCTGCGGTCACCAGGGCGGCATTGGCAGCGCTTGCATAGGTATCGGTGCCCGGTGTGCCATCTTCCTGGCTCCAGACGCTCAGGCCATCGGCAAACTCTGGCGGCATCAGGTTCAGCCCGTCGGTGATCACTTGGTTCATGGTAAACCCCTTTTCTTGCCGCGCGCCCGACCGGACACGCGTTTTGACCCCACGTGCCATCTGGCGCGAAGGGTGCCTCGATTGTGTTCAATATCCGGAAATAGCGCCGGCACCCGAAGGCCCGGTTATGACCAAGAAGTAGCGATGATGTCTTAAAATGCGGTTAACCCTGCA
Source organism: Alterinioella sp. (assembly GCF_058343375.1). Taxonomy (NCBI): domain Bacteria; kingdom Pseudomonadati; phylum Pseudomonadota; class Alphaproteobacteria; order Rhodobacterales; family Paracoccaceae; genus Alterinioella; species Alterinioella sp. Next base: position 44,618 of record NZ_JBTUJH010000016.1, on the reverse strand, counting down.
CCGGCATCACACCCCCAAGGATGGTGCCCGCACAATTTCAACGGCGCTGATCCGCCAATTGCCGTCAACCTGCACCATCTCGTAATCCAGCAGATGCAGCCGACCTTCCGCATCAATCACCTGCACCCGCTGCACCGGGCGGCCATTGCGGCGGCCGATGCCGTGGAACGTCACCTCGCCGGGCTGCCACACCATCGGAAAGCCGCGCTCGACCATGGCCGCGAAATATTCGGGGGTCTGGAACAGGTCCTGAATGACCGGGCTGGCATAGCCCCAGGCGATGATCACATTGCCGGTGGAAAAGGCAGATAACTGGTTGCCGATAACGTCCTGTATGGCGCTTTCCGGCCCGCCATTATCCTGCGCCGACACCACCAAAGGGGCCAGCATCAAGGTCAAAACCAGGATCGCCCGGCGCATGTCATCCTCCCGCTTGCGTCCTTCCTGGCCGCAAATGTAGCGAATAACCGACGAAAATCAAATCACACCGCCAATTTCCCCGCCAGCGCGGCATCAATCAGATCCGCCGTTTCGCTGACCCCATAAAGCGCAATGAAGCCGCCGAACCGCGGCCCCTGAGAGGCCCCAAGACAGACCTCGTAGAGCGCCTTGAACCAACCCCGCAGCGGATCGAACCCGTGATCCTTGCCGACCGCAAAGACCAGCGTTTGCAGGGCTTCATCATCGACCGCACCCTCATAGCTGCGCAACCGCGCCGAAAGGTCGGCCATCGCCGTGGCCTCGTGATCATCGGCCAGACGGAACACTTTGTGGGGTTTGACGAAATCATTGTAATAACGGATCGCAAACCCCGCCGCCGCGTCCAGATCGGGATGTGTCTCTGGGGCCGCCTCGGGCGCATAACGCCGGATAAAGCCCCATAGCGCGTCCTTGTCCCTGGCATGGGCCACGCTGACCAGATTGAGCAGCATCGCAAAGCTGACCACCATGTTCGAGGCCGGAACATCGGCCCCGTGAATGTGGAAGACGGGGTTGTTCAGCCGTGCCTTGTCATCCTGCCCGGCATAGGCGCGCAATTGCTGGTGATATTCATCGACCGCCCTGGGGATCACATCAAAATGCATGCGCTTGGCCGTCTTGGGCTTGAGATACATGAAATAGGACAGCGATTCGGTCGAGGCATAGCTGAGCCATTCGTCAATCGAGATGCCATTGCCGGTGGATTTCGAAATTTTCTGGCCGCTTTCATCGAGAAACAATTCATAGATGAAATGCTCGGGCTTTCTCTGCCCCAGAATCTCGCAGATCCGATCATAGATCGGCGTGTTGGTGGAATGATCCTTGCCATACATCTCGAAATCGACGCCCAACGCCGCCCATCTTGCGCCGAAATCGGGTTTCCATTGCAGCTTTACCTGGCCGCCCGTCACTGGCAGCGTCCATTCGCGCCCATCCTCATCGTCAAAGGTGATGGTGCCCTCCCTGGCATTCACTTCCTTCATCGGCACATACAGCACCCGCCCGGTTTCAGGGTGGATCGGCAGGAAGATGGAATAGGTCTGGCGGCGCTCCTCGCGCAGGGATTTCAGCATCACCGCCATCACATCATCATAGCGTTCGGCAGCGCGCAGCAATACGGTATCGAACTTGCCGGATTTATAGAATTCCGTGGCCGAGATGAATTCATACTCAAACCCGAACGTGTCCAGAAACCGGCGCAGCATCGCGTTGTTATGATCCCCAAAGCTGTCATGCGTGCCAAACGGGTCCGGCACAGAAGTCAGCGGTTTTTGCAGATGTTCCGCCAGCGCGTCGCGGTTCGGCACATTGCCCGGTATCTTGCGCATCCCGTCCATATCATCGGAAAAACAGATCATCCGGGTCGGGATATCCGAGATCACCTCGAAGGCGCGCCGGATCATCGTGGTGCGCAGCACTTCGCCAAAGGTGCCGATATGGGGCAGACCCGAGGGGCCGTAGCCGGTTTCGAACAGCACATATCCTTTTTCCGGCGGGGCCTTTTCGTAACGTTTGAGCAGCCGGCGCGCCTCTTCAAAGGGCCAGGCTTTCGAACTCAGTGCAACGTCACGCAGATCAGACATGTCTCTTTCCATTTCGGGTCAGGGCGCGCGGCCCGGTGCCGCGTGTGGCCATGCCCCTATTGCCCTGTGGCTCCGGGGTCAATAAATACCGGGGCAAGCCCACATGAAAGGGAGCTTCACGCCCGTGTCCGAACAACCCTCCATCTCACCGCAGGATGCGCTGGTCGCCCTGATGATTGCCGTATCGGTCTCGGATGAGAATATCCGCACCTCCGAACTGATCACGATTGAACGCATCGTCAATCACCTGCCGGTCTTTGCCGATTACGATACCGACCGGCTCAGCATCGTCAGCCAGATCGTGTTCGACCTGTTCGAGGAGGAAGACGGCCTGGATGCGCTGTTCGGGCTGATCATCGATGCCCTGCCCGAACAGCTATACGAGACCGGCTATGCGCTGGCCTGCGATGTGGCCGCCGCCGATGGTCTGTTGCAACAGACCGAGCTGCAAATGCTGTTGGAGGTGCGCTATCAGTTCAATATCGACCGCCTGCATGCCGCCGCCATCGAACGCGGCGCACGCGCCCGGCATATGGTGGTATGAATTCACGCCTGCAGGGGCCCTGCAACAATTGATCTGGCCCAGTGTCTGAACTGCCCCTATTCTTGGGGCATGGCGTATGATTGCGACAGATCATATCGCAACGAGGCCAATGCGCTCGGCAAAGACACAGCTGCATTCGCGCGGTATTCCAAGGGCTTGCCAAGAAGAAGGTTGCGCGTTCTCGATATCGGCTGCGGATCGGGTCACCGGCTGAACAGACAGGCCCGGTTGTTACGATCTGCTGCTGCTGCGCATCTTCTGATCGCCGATGAGCGCGCCAATTCATCCCACTGGCATTTGTTGTGTGGCACAGTGAACCCCACCGCCCAATTCACCCAGAGGGTCCACATTCAACATCAGCACCTCGCGCCCCGGATAGTGCCGACGCAATGCCTCCGCCGCCTCGGCATCGGTTTCCCGGTCGCCAAACTCTGCTGCAATCACGGCACCGTTGCAGACATAGTAATTCGCATATGAGGCCACGAAGTCGATATCATCCACCCGCCGCCGCACAGGTTCAGGGATCACATCGACCTCCAGCCCGGCGGCCACCAATATATCATGCGTGTCGGCGGCAGCGGCGTGGAACGGGTCGTCGAAGTCAAATTCGATCGGCAAGTTGATCAGAACCCGCCCCGGCCCGGTGAACCGCGCCAAACTGTCGATATGGTAATCGGTGATATCCTCGCCCCAGACGCCATCCGACCAGATCATCCGCCCGGCACCATAGGCACCAAGCAATGCCGCTTCGATCTGATCGCGCGTTTGCCCCGGATTGCGGTTGTCATTCACCCAGGAGCTTTCATGCGCCATCAAGAGCCCGTGGCCATCTTGTTCAACCCCGCCGGCCTCACCCCGTAAATTGGTCGGCAACAAGGGCAGCCCCAAACGGTTCGCCACCCGTTCGGCAATCCGGGCATCGCGGGTATGAACCTGTTTTCCGCCCCATCCGTTGAACTGAATATGCCGCACGGCCAAGGCCCCGCTGGCATCGGTCACAAAAATCGGCCCGGCATCGCGGCACCACAGATCCTCTGTCGGGATATCCCAGATCTCGACGGCATCCGAAAGCATGCGCCGCGCACGCCTGTGGTCACTGGAATCAGCCAGCATCACCACGGGCTCAAAAGCCACGATCGCATTGGCGACATCGGCAATGGCCTGCTGCGTCATTTCAAGGAAAACCGGATCGGGATACACCTCGCGGCTGACTGGCCACTGCATGAAGGTTCGCTGGTGTGGCGACTCCTCCGCCAAAACGCGGAAACCGTCAGGGCCCTCGGCGCGCCCGCTGCCTGCCATCCAACCAGATGCTGCCATGGCCACCCCTCCTGCCAATATACTGCGTCGTTGCATGATACTGCGTCGTTGCATGTCCGCTCCCGATATTGAGGTTTACTGATACACGGCCGCCCACCGTTCAATCAACTGCTGCTGTAACCGTTTGGCGCTTCTGTTATAGTTGCGCGCGCCTTGCGGGCGCTGTTCCACCGCGGTGTCCAGGTCAGCCCGCCGGTCAAGGTCACCACAAAAAATCGCAAAGGCCAGATCGCGGCCGTTTGGCATGCGGGCAAAGCCTGCAAGGGTGGAAACGAAATAAAGCGTTCCGGTCTTGCCCACGACCCCGACCGGATGATCGGGCAGCAGATTGCCCTCCGCGTCGCGCATCGGGATGTCTCGCATCAATCGCCGCAGCCCGCCATTGGCCCCGGTTCCCACCAATGCGCGAACCATCTCGCGCGTTGTCATGCGGCTTTCATCGCCAAGCCCGGAATGGTCGACGAATGATTGGCGATTGCTGCCCCATCGCTGCCGCATCCAGTCGCTCATGGCCATGGCCGAATCCTGCAGGCTTGCAGGTGTCGCGCCGCTTGCCTGCGTCGCCATCAGCCCGACGATCTCGGCCGTCAGATTGGTTGACCAGCGCATCATGCCGCGCAGGATATCCTCCAGCGGCTCTGACACATGTTCGGCCAATACCAGCGTGTTTTGCGGGGCGGTTTCGGCCACCCCCGGGGCCTCCAGCACGATGCCGCGCGACCGCGCCAGCACCTGAAACACCTCGGCCGCATAAAGATGCGGCAGGCGCACCGGCAACCAGCGCCCGCCCTCGCGGCCAAGCGCGCTGCGGGCCACGGTCCAGGTTTCCTGCGTTGCGGTCTCGGAATATTGGTAGATCGGGGCATTGCCGTCGACGACCTGCATCCGCGTCATCGAGACCGGCGGACGCACCGATGGCGACCGCGCGTCCATGCTTACGGTATAGCCGTCGGGTCCGCGTTCCCATTCAAAAAAGACGCGGTTGAAATTCAGGCTCAGCGCCGAAATGGCCGGGTTGTATCCGGCTTGCAGCGGCTGATCGCGGTCAATCTCGTGAATAAAGGGCACAGCCCCCGTGGCCACCATGAACCGCCCCGTGACCTCACGCAGGCCAGCCTCCGCCAGGGCGCGGGTCAGGTCGTTCAGGCGATCGGTATCCAGCACCGGATCGGCCCCGCCGACCAGCCACAAATCGCCCTCCAGCCGGCCATTGGTCAGCCTGCCATCGGCCAGCACGCGGGTGCGGAACCGATAGCCGGGGCCAAGCCGGTCCAGCGCATAGGCCGTCGTCAAGGCTTTGGTGACCGATGCGGGCGGCAGCGCGCGCAACGGGTTTTCAGTTTCCAGCACGGTGCCGGAATTGGCGTCAGCCACGACAAATGAGACATGGCCACCCAAAGCCGCATCCGCGATCAGATCAGCCGCCGGAAGAACCGCATTCGGGGAATACCCATCGGGACGCAATTGCGGCACAAGCGAGGTTTCGGGCGGCGTGGCAAACCCGGCCTGGGCCAGGCCTGCGAACGCGCCGCTTAGAAATAACCTTCTGGAAACCATCTTTGAAATAAACCCTACGGACCCGCCGAGTAAACCTCAGCTCGGGGAATTGCTCAACCCTTTCACCGATCCTAGCCGGTCCAATCGCCCCGCGCGCGGATCTGACTGGACGAGACATCGACCATCGGCACATTCAGAAAACACCAGGCTGGCGCAGATCGGTATGCCAGCCCCTGTGCGGCGGATGCGGGCACTTTCCAGTCGCGGTAGATCTGCGCGGCCTTGCCACTACGCGCCGATATTCGCTGCCCCGGGCGCGCCAGAATGCCCATCGGAACATTCTGGGCAATCCACTGCCAACGCTGCCAGCGATGCAGTGACGCCAGGCTGTCGGCCCCCATCAGCCAGACAAACCGCACGCCGGGATAGGACGCAAACAGCCGCTCCAGCGTCTCGGCGGTAAAGCGGGTGCCAAACCGCGCCTCCAGATCGGTCACGGCAATCCGGGGGTGGGTGACCAGCGCCCGGGCCGCCGCCATCCGACGCTCCAGCGGCGCCGGGCCGGTTGTTTTCAGGGGGTTTCCGGGCGACACCAGCCACCAGACCCGATCCAGCCCGAACCGTTTCAGCGCCTCGCGGCTGACATGGACATGGCCCGCATGCGGCGGGTCGAACGACCCCCCGAACAGGCCCACGGTCATGCCGGGGCGGGCATATGGCATTCCTGCGCGCATCATGGTGCCCCTTGTCGCGGGCCAGGCCGCGCCTGTCCAGTGGCGGCGCACTTGACACCGGCACCACGCCCGGTTCTGTTTCGGTGGAGGAAAGGCACCCCCATGACCAGTTTCGACAGCAAGAAAGCGGCCGAGATCCACCGCCATCTGCACAGCCATCTGCCGCCTGATCCCGCGCTGCGCGTCAAGGCGCTGGAAAGCCTGGCGGTGGAACGCGGCCTGATTGCGCCCGAAACAATCGACGCCTGGGTCGAGGCCTATTCAGACCATATCGGCCCGATGCGCGGGGCCAGGGTCATCGCGCGCGCCTGGACGGATCCCGATTTCAGGGCACGGCTGCTGGACAACGCCACCGATGCGATCTCCGAATTTGGCTTTGAGGGCAACGCCACCGGCCATCTGCACGCGGTCGAGAACACCGCGACACAGCACAATATGGTCGTCTGCACGCTGTGCTCCTGCTATCCGTTCTCGATCCTCGGGATGTCGCCTGCCTGGTATAAATCCGCCGCCTATCGGTCGCGCGCGGTGCGCGAACCGCGTGCCGTTCTGGCCGAATTTGGCGTCGACCTGCCAGATAGTGTCGCCGTCCGGGTCTGGGATTCAACCGCCGAGCTGCGCTACATCGTGATCCCTGAACGCCCGCAAGGCACCAAAGGCTGGGACGCCGACCGCCTGGCCGCCACCGTCACCCGAAATTCCATGATCGGCACCGACCGCGTGCTGCGGGCAGAGGGCTGACCCATTGGATGGCATTCACGATCTTGGCGGCAAACAGGGCTACGGGCCGGTTCCGGTTGAAACCGGCGATGCGCCCTTCGCCCATGATTGGGAACGCCGCATGTGGGGGCTGGCCCGTGCCGGGCTGGTGCCCTCGATCACCATCGACTGGTTCCGCCACGGGCTGGAGATGATGGTGCCCGGCGATTACCTCACCTATGCCTATTTCCAGAAATGGGCGACGAATTACCTGATGATCTTTGCCGATGACGGGATCGCCACGCTGGACGAAATCGCGGCAGGCCATGTCGCGCAAACCGCGCCGCCTGCCGCGCCCAAGACGGTGGCGCAGGTGCTCGAACAGGTCCGGGCCGGATGCACCGATTTTTCCACCCCTGCCGACGCGGGAGCACAATTTGCCATCGGCAGCACCGTCCAGACCCGAAAACACGGCACCGCCCCGCATACCCGCCTGCCCGCCTATGCCCGCAACCGTTGCGGCACCATCATCGCGCATCATGGCTGTCACCTGCTGCCGGATGAAGGCGCGCGGGGCCGCCATGTCGGTGCGCATCTCTATACTGTCAGCTTCTCGGCGCAGGAACTGTGGGGCAGCGATGCCCACCCCGCCGATACCGTGACGCTGGAATTGTGGGAGAGTTATCTTGTTCCAGCCTGACGACCCGCTGCAGCCGCCAGAACCCGGTTTTGACCAAGCCTGGCAGGCGCAGGTTCTGGCCATGGCAGACATCTTTGTGCACGCAGGCCGGTTCAGCGCCGGCGATTGGGCCGAAACCCTGGGGGCACGCCTGCGCGCGGCAGAGGCCGCGGGCAAACCGGATACCACCGAAACCTATTTCACCGCCGCATTGGAGGCGTTGGAAGCCCTGACCACCAAGGCCACCGACCTGACGCCCGACCACCTGAAAACCCGGAAAACCGAATGGGCGCGCGCCTATCAACGCACGCCCCATGGCCAGCCTGTCCTGTTGGAATCCGGATTGATTTCGGCAGACGGCTAGGCCGCTTACCGGCCCCGCGCGATGACGATCGCTTGTGGGCCTGCATTGATCAGCGTGTCATAGCGCAAAACAATCTGGTCGATATTGCGGACCGGGCCACGCAGATCCAACCAGTTGGTGCAGCCGCCGGGGCCGATCAGCGCCCGCACCGGCAGATCCTGACTGCCGCCATTGGCAAAGCGCACATCGACATCGGTAAAATGCACGGCGCGGTTGGCGACGCAGAACTGCACCGACCGGAACAGGTCGTTGCCGGGCACGTTGATCACGTCGGTCTCGGTATTGTCGGCGACGATACGGGCACCGAGGAATGTCTGGGCCGAGGCCGGAACCACGGCCAGAGCGGTGAAAGCAACAGTGGCGAAAGCAAAGATGGAACGTTTCATAATCGTGTTTCCTTAAGTATTTTAAAAACATGCCTGAGCAACAGGCACCAACACGAGGTAACACGCGGCAGCGGCCTCTTTCCGTCGCGAGATTTTCAACCTTTCTCATGAACCCCATGGACAGCTCCGCAAGTATCTGAACAGCAATACTATTTTTTGGTATTTTCCCGACTGCCTCCTGTTCATTCCGAGCGCCCGAGGGCATCGCCCCCGGGGTCAGGACCGATCTGTTCAAGCTCCGTTCTGGTGTCGCCAAGGCATTGCTGCACCTGGGCCGCCACACCGCCGCCGCCCAATTGCCCCGGCCCGGCATCCCGGCTATCAAGGCCCGAAATTCGGCTTGCCCAGAGGATACGCGCAATGGCTGCTTACCAATATGTCTACCACATGGATGGCGTCTCAAAGACCTATCCAGGTGGCAAGAAATGCTTTGAAAATATCCGCCTTTCCTTCCTGCCCGGCGTGAAGATCGGCGTCGTCGGCGTGAACGGTTCGGGCAAATCGACACTGATGAAGATCATGGCCGGTCTGGACAAGGATTTCACCGGCGAAGCCTGGGCCGCCAAGGGGGCCAAGGTCGGCTATCTGCCGCAGGAGCCGAACCTCGACGCGACGCTGAACGTCCGGGACAACGTCATGCTCGGGGTGGCCGAAAAGCAGGCCAAGCTGGACCGGTTCAACGAACTGGCGATGAATTACAGCGATGAGACCGCCGATGAAATGGCGCAATTGCAGGACCAGATCGACGCCGAAAACCTGTGGGATCTCGACAGTCAGATCGACGTGGCGCTGGAGGCACTTCGTTGCCCGCCCGATGATGCGATGCCGGAAAGCCTCTCAGGTGGCGAAGCCCGCCGCGTTGCGCTGTGCAAACTGTTGTTGGAGGCACCCGACATGCTGCTGCTCGACGAACCCACCAACCACCTGGATGCCGAAACCATCGCCTGGCTGCAACAGCACCTGATGGATTACAAGGGCACGATCCTGATTGTCACCCATGATCGGTATTTCCTTGATGACATCACCAGCTGGATCCTCGAACTGGACCGCGGCCGCGGCATCCCCTACGAGGGCAACTACTCGGCCTGGCTGGAGCAGAAGGCCAAACGCCTGTCGCAGGAGGCGCGCGAGGATAAATCCAAGCAGAAAACGCTGGAGCGCGAGCTGGAATGGATGCGGCAGGGGGCAAAGGCCCGGCAGGCCAAATCCAAGGCCCGGATCAATGCCTATAATGATCTGGCCGCGCAATCGGAACGCGAAAAACTGTCCCGCGCCCAGATCGTCATCCCCAACGGCCCGCGCCTTGGTGGCAAGGTGATCGAGGTTGAAAACCTAGCCAAACATTACGGCGACAAGCAACTGATCGAAGGCCTGAGTTTCGCACTGCCGCCCGGTGGCATTGTCGGCGTGATCGGCCCCAACGGGGCCGGCAAATCGACCCTGTTCCGGATGCTGACCGGACAGGAACAGCCCGATAGCGGTTCCATCGAATATGGCGATACGGTCGATTTGAGCTATGTCGACCAGTCCCGCGATGCCCTGGACGCCAATGCCACGGTCTGGGAGGAAATCTCGGGCGGGGCCGAGATCATCGAGCTGGGCGACGCCACCGTCAATTCCCGCGCCTATTGTTCCTCGTTCAACTTCAAGGGCGGCGATCAGCAAAAGAAGGTCGGGCAATTGTCAGGCGGCGAACGCAACCGGGTCCATATGGCGAAGCTGCTGAAAGAGGGCGGCAATGTGCTGCTGCTGGATGAGCCGACCAATGATCTGGATGTGGAAACCCTGCGCGCATTGGAAGACGCCCTGGTCGATTTCGCCGGCTGCGCCGTGGTTATTTCGCACGACCGCTTCTTCCTCGACCGCATCTGCACCCATATCCTGGCCTTTGAGGGTGAGGCGAAGGTGGAATGGTTCGAGGGCAACTTTGAGGATTACGAGGAAGACAAGAAACGCCGCTTGGGGGCCGATGCGCTGGAACCAAAACGGCTGAAGCATAAGAAGTTTGTCCGCTAAACCCATGAGGCGGGCGGGTGCCTGCCCGTGGGGTGGCGCTGCAAACGTCTGTTCGGAGCGCTTTATCTCACCGCCTATATCCGCCCTCTGATCGCAGCGCTTACCTCACCAAAGCGCCAGCCCGCCGGAACGGCCTCTCACATATCGCTTGCGATGTGTTGCCGACAGGCGCGCTCCCCGCTTGATTCCGGGCGCAACAACACCCCCCTTGCACACCCCATGCCGTTCCCCCATCTATTGACGCAGTCAACCACTCAGGAACGCTCCCATGCCCCTCACCCTCACTTGCCTGGACTGCGCCGCCCTCAACCGGATACCAACCGACAAGCTCTCGGCCGGGCCGAAATGCGGCGTCTGCGGGGCCAAGCTGACCGACGGCAAGGTGCGCGCGCTGGACCCGAAGACCCTCGCCAAGGCGATCAAATCCGACCAGGTGCCGCTTCTGGTGGATTTCTGGGCCCCCTGGTGCGGCCCCTGCAAGATGATGGCGCCGCAGTTTCAACAGGCCGCCATGTCGCTCAGCCCCAAGGCGCGCTTTGCCAAGATCGACACGCAGGATTACCCCGCGGTCAGTCAGAAATTCGGCATCCGCGGCATCCCGCTCCTGATCCTGTTCCACAAGGGCCGCGAGGTTGCCCGCCTGTCCGGCGCACGCCCCAAGGCCGAGATCGAGGCCTTTGTGGTTCAGCACAGCCCGAAATCCGCCTGACCTGCCGATCTTCCGTTAGCAAAACCATCCGCGCAACGCCGCGCTCGGGCACCTCACCGGCTCTCACATAAGCGCCAAATGGCTGAAACATCGCGCGCATCGATGCGCGGGTGCCCTATATTGATGCTACCCGAAGCAGAAAGAATTGAACCCGCAAGCCGGGCCGCACGACCCATAGATGTAACCGCCCACAAGGCCATGAAAGGACAGACGATGCGCCCCGAACCCGCCAGCTTCCGCCCAGGCCCCTCTCCGCGCCGCGGCAGTGCCGAGGCACCCGTCCGTCAGCCCCAGGCCCCGGTGCGCTTTACCGATTGGGCGATGATCTGACCCTCCCGTCGCCGCTGCCCGAAGAACAGGACACGCCCCGCCCGGGCATGTCCTGTTTTTCATTGGGCGGGATGCGTTTAACCGAGGTCAGGCACCGGGCGCGGCTTGCCGTTTTCATCTATCGCCACAAAGGTGAAAATCGCCTCTGTCACCTTCTCGCGCGCACCGATGACACCCCGGTTCACCCAGGCCTCGACATCGATCGCCATGGATGTGCGCCCGACCCGTTTGAGCGCCGTATAGACGCAGAGCACGTCGCCCACACCGACCGGCCGGATGAATTTCATTGCATCCACCGCAATCGTGGCCGACCGCCCGCGCGAGCGTTCCCGCGACAGGATGCCGGCGGCGATATCCATCTGGCTCAGCACCCAGCCGCCGAAAATGTCGCCGTTTACATTGACATCGGAGGGCATTGCGATGGTGCGCAGGGTCAAGGCACCCTGGGGGCCGGGATCTTCACACATTTTGCATCCTTTGCGTATTTCACCGACCATGACGCCCGCCCGGGCGGAAGACAAGACTGGCCTCATGCCCGAAACCACCCTATCTTTTGGGCAGATTGAAGAATTTGGAGACCCTATATGCGCTTGGTTCTTGCCGTCTGCATGGCATTTTTCATCCCATCCGCCGCAACCGCACAATCGGAGCCGGAGGCGGCGCTGGTTCAGGCCATGTTTCGCGTCATGAACGCGCAATCCATCGCCTATGACCGAGAGGTTTGTGGCCATATCCTGCGCAACCCGGCAGGGCGGCTCGAGGTCAGCAAGGCCAGTTGGGGCGGCCCGGATTCCTGCGGCATGATGCCAACACCTTCAGGTTATGAAGTGGTGTCATCCTGGCACACCCATGCGGCCTGGGCGCAGGGCTATGATAACGAAGTGCCATCACTGATCGACGTTGAGGGCGACATGTCCCGGGGCATCGATGGCTGGCTGGCCACACCGGGCGGGCGGCTTTGGTATATCAACGGGCAAACCGGCGAGATCCACCAGTATTGCGGCGCGGATTGCCTGCCGTCTGATCCCAATTCCCAAATGGACGCGCGCGGACAGGTGAACAAGCAATACACCCTGTCGGAATTGCGCGCGCGCTTCGCGGGGCGGTGAAGCCGGGGGGCTGGCAATAACCAGCCCCCCGGCCCAGATTATTCGGCCGCGTCCAGATACTCCTCCAGCGGCGGGCAGGTGCAGACCAGATGCCGGTCGCCATAGGCATTGTCGACGCGGCCCACCGGCGGCCAGTATTTGTCGACCCGGAACGAGGCCGGCGGGAAACATCCCTGTTCGCGGCTATAGGGCCGGTCCCAATCGCCGATCAACGCCGACACGGTATGCGGCGCATGTTTCAGCGGGTTGTTCTCGGCATCCATCTCACCGCTTTCGATCGCGCCTATTTCCGCGCGGATGGCCAACATCGCGGTGATGAAGCGGTCAAGCTCGGCCTTGGTCTCGGATTCGGTGGGTTCCACCATCAACGTGCCCGCCACCGGCCAGCTCATTGTCGGTGCGTGGAACCCGTTGTCGATCAGCCGTTTGGCGATGTCGTCGACGGTCACATTGGCGCTGTCCTCAAAGGGCCGTGTATCGAGAATGCATTCATGCGCGATACGGCCCTGCCTGCCCTTGAAATGGACGTCATAGGCCCCTTCCAGCCGCTTGGCGATATAGTTGGCATTCAGGATCGCCACCTTGGTCGCCTGCGTCAGCCCCTCGCCGCCCATCAGCAGGATATAGGCCCAGGAGATTGGCAGGATCGAGGCCGACCCCAGAGGCGCACCGCTGACCGGGCCCTCGGTGCCGCCGGTTTCGGGATGCCCCGGCAGATGCGGTTCAAGATGCGCCTTCACACCGATCGGGCCCATGCCGGGGCCGCCGCCGCCATGCGGGATGCAGAATGTCTTGTGCAGGTTCAGGTGGCTGACATCGCCGCCGATATCGCCGGGGCGCACCAGCCCCACCATGGCGTTCATGTTGGCCCCGTCGATATAGACCTGACCGCCAAGATCATGCGTGATCCGGCAAATGTCGCTCACGGTTTCCTAGAACACGCCATGGGTCGAGGGGTAGGTGATCATGCAGGCCGCCAGATTTTCGCCCGCCGCTTCGGCCTTGGCGCGGAAATCCTCCACGTCGATATCGCCGTTTTCCGCCGATTTCACCACCACGACCTTCAGCCCCACCATCTGCGCCGAAGCCGGGTTGGTGCCATGCGCCGACACCGGAATGAGGCAGATATTGCGGTGCCCTTCGCCATTGGACCGGTGATAGGCCTGAATGGCCAGCAGCCCGGCATATTCGCCCTGAGCCCCGGAATTGGGTTGCAGGCTCATCGCGTCATAGCCGGTGATTTCACACAGTTTCTTGCTCAGATCGGTCGCCATATCGGCAAAGCCCTGGGTCTGTTCCGCAGGGGCAAAAGGGTGCATATTGGCAAATTCCGGCCAGGTGATCGGCATCATCTCGGCGGCGGCATTCAGCTTCATGGTGCAGGAACCCAGCGGGATCATGGCCCGGTCAAGTGCCAGATCACGATCCGCCAGACGCCGCATATAGCGCATCATCTCGGTTTCGGCCCGGTTCAGGTGAAAGATCGGGTGGGTCAGATAGTCGCTTTCGCGCAACAACCCGTCCGGCACCTGAAAATCCACCCGCTCATCATCGGGACCGTCGGCAATGCCAAAGGCGCGCAACAACCGGTTCAGCGTGTCGGCCCGTGTGGTTTCATCCAGGCTGAGACCCACCTTGGTCCTGCCCACCTTGCGCAGGTTTATCCGTTCGGACCGCGCGGCCTTCAGCACGATCCCCTGAAGCGCGCCGACATCGACGGTCAGCGTGTCGAAATAATGCTCCGGCTCAACGCGGAACCCCGCCGCTTGCAGCTTGCGCGCGACGCGGGCGGTCTTGAAATGCATGCGTTGCGCGATGGCCTTCAGCCCTTCGGGGCCATGGAACACCGCATAAAAGGACGCCATATTGGCCAGCAGCGCCTGCGCGGTGCACACGTTCGATGTGGCCTTTTCGCGCCGGATATGCTGTTCGCGGGTCTGCAGCGACAGCCGGTAGGCTTTGCCACCCTGGGCATCCACCGACACGCCGACAATGCGGCCCGGCATGTTGCGCTTATAGGCATCACGACAGGCCATATAGGCCGCAGCCGGGCCGCCAAAGCCCATCGGAACGCCAAAGCGTTGCGTCGACCCCACGGCGATATCGGCCCCCATCGCGCCGGGCTCTTTCAGCACGGTCAGCGCCAGAGGATCCGCGATCATGATGGCAATGGCCTTGGTAGCGTGCAGCTTTTCGATCAGATCGGTGAAATCACGCAGATGGCCATAGGTGCCGGGATATTGGAAAATCGCGCCGAACACCGTCGTTGCGTCCAGATCATCGGGGTTGCCGACAATCACCTCGATACCCAACGGGGCCGCCCGCGTCCGCATCACGGCGATGTTCTGCGGGTGACAATTCTCATCGACAAAGAACCCCTTTGCCTTCGATTTCGAGACCCGCTCGGCCATGGTCATGGCTTCCGCCGCTGCCGTCGCCTCATCCAGCAGCGACGCATTGGCGATGTCCAGACCGGTCAGATCGGTCACCATGGTCTGAAAATTCAGCAGCGCTTCCAGCCGTCCCTGGCTGATCTCGGGCTGATAGGGCGTGTAGGCGGTATACCAGGCCGGGTTTTCAAGGATGTTGCGCTGAATGGCCGGCGGGCAGACGGTGCCATAGAACCCCTGACCGATCATCGTGGTGAAGGGAATGTTCTTTTTGGCGACCTGACGCATATACCACAGCAATTCCCGCTCTGACATCGCATCGCCGGTATCCAGCGGCGCGGCCTGGCGCAGATCGGCAGGCACGGTCTGTTCGATCAGCTCATCTAGGCTTTCCACCCCCAGAACCGCCAGCATTTCCTCCATCTCGGATGGCGACGGGCCGATATGGCGGCGGTTGGCAAAATCATGGGGCTCATAGTCGGTGGGGGTGAAGGGCATGGCATGCTCCGCTCGGTCAGAATTGATTGCGTGGCGTGGCACCTTGTCCAGGTTGCCACGCGGGGTATCGTGTGATGCGCCGGTCTGACGGGCCATCCCCCGGTGCCGCAAGGGCCGGTTTTTACGCCGGTCAGAAACAGCGACAGATCGGTCGGCAGGGTGAACCGCTAGCCGATCATCTGCTTATAGGCGGCCTCGTCCATATATTCATCCATCTGCGCGATATCCGTGGGGCGCATCTTGAAGAACCAGGCATCATCCATCGCATGTTCATTGACCATGCCCGGATTATCGACAAGCGCGTCATTGACCTCGACGATCTCACCATCCAGCGGGGCCATGACATCAGACGCGGCCTTGACCGATTCAATGACCACGATGTCATCATCCTTGACCACGACATCGCCGGCCTCGGGCAGTTCGATAAACACCACATCGCCCAGTTGGGTGGCGGCATGATCGGTGATGCCAACCACGACCAGATCGCCCTCGACGCGCAGCCATTCATGTTCTTCGGTGAATTTCATTTTCAGGTCTCCCAATTTGGTGATGTTCAGCGTTTGTAATCAGGTTTGTGGAACGGCAGGTCGGCCTGTGCAACCCGCAGCCGTTTGCCGCGCAGTTCGCCATACAGGGCCGCATCGGCCGGAACGGAATTATCGATCAACCCCATCGCAATGGGCGCGCCGACCGAGGGGCCAAAACCGCCAGAGGTCACCATGCCAATCTGGCTGCCGCCCTCTGCGCTGGCAAACAAGGCCACGCCCGCACGCATCGGCGCCCGCCCTTCGGGGCGCAGGCCGACGCGGCGACGCGGCGCGCCATCGGTCATCTCGGACAGGATCCTTGCCGCCCCCGGAAAGCCGCCTTCCCGGGCACCACCGACGCGGCGCACCTTGTTGATGGCCCAGGCCATGCTGGCCTCGATCGGGGAAATATCCACGTCCAGATCCTGACCGTAAAGCGGCATCCCGGCCTCAAGCCGCAGGCTGTCGCGGGCCCCAAGCCCGATGGGTGCCACCTCGTCCATCTCCAGCAGGGCGCGCGCGAAACCATCGGCGACAGCGGCGGGCAGCGATATTTCAAAGCCGTCTTCCCCGGTATAGCCCGACCGGCTGATCCACAGCTCTGCGCCGCCCCAGCCGATCTGCATCACATCCATGAATTTCATCGCCGCCACATCCGGCACCAGGCGCGCCAGCGCGGTTTCGGCCAATGGCCCCTGCAAGGCCAGCAATGCGCGGTCGGTCACTTCCGTGACGCCGTCAATATGACCCGCCAAATGCGCGATATCATGTTCCTTGCGCGCGGCATTGACGACCAGAAACAGATCCTCCGCGCGCCGCGCAATCATCAGATCATCCAGCACACCGCCATTTTCAGCCGTGAACAGCCCATAGCGCTGCCGCCCCGGTTTCAGCCCCTGCACATCGACCGGCACCAGCCCTTCCAGCGCCACATCGGCACCCAGCGGCAACAGCACCTGGCCCATATGGCTGACATCGAACAGCCCGGCCTTTTCGCGCGTATGCAGATGTTCGGCCATGACCCCGGCCGGATATTGCACCGCCATCTCATAGCCCGCGAATGGCACGAATTTACCGCCCAGTTCGACGTGCAGATTGTGTAAGGGCAATTGTTTCAGGTCGCTCATACGTCCCCCCGATCATGGTTCACCGGGGTGTCGTCCCGGCATCGATTTCCTGCGCGAAACCGCGCGCATCCCGATGCCCCCTCTGTCCTTCAGCCTGAGATCGTTATCCCTTCGGCGGGTGCATGTGGCACCACTCTCCAGAGTATCGTCAATGTCCATCAGGTCCTGATGCCTGAGAGTTTACCGGGGCGGTTGCTCCTTCGGCACCGGCGCAAGCGCCGATTCTCCCTGAGTGAACGAGGCGCAAGATAGCAGCCTTTCTGGGTTCGGCAAGGGCTTGCATCAGGCGCAATGCGCGGGCATTTCAGAGCCCATGAAAGACCCGTTCTTTTTCGGATATGGCAGCCTGGTCAACCGCGCCACGCATGACTTTCCGCATATGGCGCGCGCCACTGTGCGCGGTTGGGCGCGGATGTGGAAAAAGACCAGCCTGCGCAAAGTGGCCTTCCTGACGGCCATTGAGGCCCATGGCGAAGAAATCGACGGGTTGATCGCGGCGGTTCCGGGGGCCGATTGGGCCGCGCTCGATGAACGCGAATGGGCCTATCAGCGCATCGCAGTGGCAGAGATCCGCCATGATCACCCGCCGCTGTCCGACATTCAGATCTACCGCACACGGGCCGAACATGACGCCGACCCAAGCGGCGATCACCCGATCCTGCTCAGCTATGTCGATGTCGTGGTGCAGGGCTATCTGCGGGAATTCGGGCCCGCCGGGGCCGACCGGTTTTTCGCCACCACACATGGCTGGAATGTCGCTGTTCTGGACGATCGTGCCACACCGATCTATCCGCGCCACCAAAGCCTGACGGTCGAGGAGATGGGCTTTGTCGACCGAGCCCTTGCGGGCCGGGCGCGGGTCTTCACAGACGCCGCATTGGTTGAGGATATCCGCACCAACCGCCCGGCAGCGGAACCCGCCTCGGAACGGCCCGCCTGACCCTCAGCGCCGGAAATTGAAAAGCTGCAACATCCGGGCCTGCCGCTGGAAGGGCTGCGGCGGGCCGCCGGGCAGATCGGCGCGCGCCATCAGGCGCAACGCCAGCACCGCTGACAAAAGCCCGAAGATCACCCCGCCCACCGCCTGCCCGATCAACACACCCGCCGCCCCGAACCACCATGAAAAGACGATGACAAACGGAATGGTGCCAAGCGTGTGCCGCCCCCAGTTCATCCAGGTCGACGTGAATGGATGCCCCAGATTGTTGAAACTGGCATTCGACACGAACAGCATCCCGTTGAAAAACCACGCCAGCGCCAGCGGGCCGCAGAAAAGGTAGATCAGATCGCGCGCAATGCCCTCGGCCTGAAACAAGGCCGCAATCGGCCCGCGCAGCGCGAACAACACCAGTGAGATCAGCACAACCACACCGGCGGTAAAGATCAGCCCGTCGCGGAAAGCGCCCCGCACGCGGGCCATGTTCCCGGCCCCGAAATTTTGCCCGATGATTGGCCCGATCGCGCCTGACAACGCAAAGATCACGCCAAAGGCCACCGGGATCAGACGGCCGACAATTGCCATGCCCGCCACCGCTTCCTCGCCATATGCGGCCATGGACCGGGTCACATAGGCCTGCCCGATGGGCGTGGCCAACTGTGTCAGAATCGCAGGCAGGGCCAGCCCGATAATGGCCGGAAAATCGGCCCGTAACTGCAAAGGCGTCGGGCGCGTCAGCCCGCCATAATGTCGAATAATCGGGATCAGCGCCGCAACGCCAATGGAAATCCGTGCCGCGACCGAGGCCAGCGCCGCGCCGGTCAGTTCCAGATCCAGCCCGAAAATCAGAATGGGGTCCAGCACGGCGTTCACGATCCCGCCGGTGATCGTCACCATCATCGCGCGCCGTGCCGCCCCATGGGCGCGCAGAATGGCGCTGCCGACCATGCCGACCAGCAAGATGGGCAGGCTCGGGACAATGATGCGCAGATAGCCAACCGCCAGGTCCAGCGTCTCGCCACTTGCCCCCATCAGCCGCGCCAATGGCTCCAGCGACAACCAGACCGCCAGCGCAAACAGCGACCCGAAAATGACGCCGTAAAGCAGCGAGGTCGTGGCCCGGCGTTGCGCCAGGGCCCGATCGCCTTCGCCCAGGGCCCGCGCCACCAAAGCGCCCGCCGCAATCGACATGCCAATGCCAAAAGATGAGGTGAAAAACAGGATCGCGCCGGCATATCCCACCGCCGCCGCCAGTTCCGCCTTGCCCAGCATCGAGATGAAGATCATGTCGACGAAATCGACCAGAAATATCGCCATCAGCCCAAGCGAGGCAGTCAGCGACATCGTTGTGATATGCCCAATGAGGCTACCTTGCAGAAACTTTGCCTGTTGGTTCATCCACTTTGCGTATCAGAACACTTCTGCTCTGTCTTGGGCGTTCATGTGCGATTGGGCACAGAAGGATTCCGATTGCACAGCGACCGCAGAATGCAAGCAAAGACCCGCCAAGACTCCGGCTGGTCAGAGCACCGGCTTTTTCTGCAAAAGCTGCATCACATCTGACATTTCCGGCCCGCGTTCCAGCCCTGTCACCGCCTTGCGCAGCGGCATGAACAGGCCCCTGCCCTTGCGGCCGGTCGCCTCTTTCACGGCGTCGGTCCAGTCTTTCCAGGTGGTTTCGCCATAGGGCGGCTCGGGCAGCAGGGCAAAGGCCTGCGCCACAAACTCCCGATCCTCATCGGCCACCAGCGGCGTGGCCCCATCGCGGAACAGCTCCCACCAGCCCGCAATGTCGTGGCGCGTGGTGATATTGGCGCGGGCAACGGTCCAGAATGTCGGGGCCAGATCCTCCGGCACGCCGATATCGGCCAATTGATCGGCCACCGCCTCCAGCGGCAAGCCATGCAGATAGCGCGCGGTGATCGGATAAAGATCCTGCTTGTCGAATTTGGTCGGCGCGGCCCCGAAATGGGTCAGGTCGAACCCATCGGCCAATTCATCCATCGTCGAACAAAGCGCGATCGGCTGCGACGATCCCAGCCGCGCCATATGCGACAGCAGCGCCATCGGCTCAACCCCGGCCTCGCGCAGATCGCGCAGCGCCAAGGTGCCAAGCCGTTTTGACAGCGCTTCGCCCTGCGGGCCGGTCAGCAGCGAATGATGCGCGAATTTCGGCGCGCTGTGGCCCAACGCCTCCATGATCTGGATCTGGGTTGCGGTATTGGTCACGTGATCTGACCCGCGCACCACATGCGTGACGCCCATATCGGTATCATCGACCACCGAGGCGATGGTATAAAGCACCTGCCCATCCTGACGGATCAGCACCGGGTCCGACACGCTGGCCGCATCAATCGACAGATCCCCCAGAATGCCATCACGCCATTCGATCCGCTCCTGTTTCAGCAAGAACCGCCAGACGCCCTGGCCGCGCTCGGCACGCAAACGGTCCTTCTCGGCCTCGCTCAGCTTCAGCGCGGCCCGGTCATAGACCGGCGGCAGATGCATATTCAGTTGTTTCTTGCGTTTGAGGTCCAGTTCCACCGGGGTCTCGAATGCCTCATAGAGGCGGCCATTTTCGCGCAGGGTATCGGCGGCGGCGGCGTAGCGGTCCAATCGGTCCGATTGCCGCTCGATCCGGTCCCAGCCCAGCCCCAGCCATTCCAGATCGCGCTGGATCGCATCGGCAAATTCCGGCGTTGACCGCTCCGGGTCGGTATCATCCAGCCGCAGGATGAACCTGCCGCCAGCTTTCCTTGAGATCAGATAGTTGAACAGCGCCGTGCGCAGGTTTCCGACATGCAGATACCCGGTGGGCGAAGGGGCAAAGCGGGTCACGGTCATGGGGTCTGGCCCTCCTCATCAATCAGCCCGATCCTGTTTCACAGACGGCAGGGTTTGTCCAGTTGGGCCGCGGGCTCACATCAATTTGAGCGACAAGTTGGGCCAGGCCCGGTAGGCTGGCCGGCAAAGCAGAGGAAGCCTTGCATGTCCGACCTGACCCGCCGCAGCCTGATCACAACCGCCGCCGCCCTGCCGCTTTCGGGCCTCGCCGCCAAGGCGATAGCAGAGGCCCCGCCGCTGGGCGCGTTCTTTGCCCGGCACCGGCGCATCATATTGGGCAGTTTCGAGGTCACGACACTGTTGGCAAGCACCTCTGTGCGGGCCGACCCGCAGAGCATATTTGGCCAGAATGTCGATGCCGCTGAATTTGCGGCCGTCAGCGCAGAAAATTTTCTGCCCGCGACCGAGGCCCGGTTCTTCTTCACGCCGGTCGTGGTCAATACCGGCGCGCAGGTCATCCTGTTCGATACCGGCCTTGGTGCCGGTGGCATTACCGGGGCCCTGGCCGGGGCCGGATACCAGCCGGACCAGATCGACATAGTGGTGATCACCCATATGCATGGCGACCATATTGGCGGGCTGGTCGATGCCGGGGTGCCGACCTTTCCCAACGCGGCCTATGTGACGGGACAGGTGGAATATGATCATTGGGCCGGGGCCGGCAATTCCGGCTTCGATGGTAAAGTGCGCCCGCTGGCAGACCGCATGACATTCCTGGCACCCGGGCAGGATGTCGCCAGCGGCGTCACCTCGGTTGCGGCCTTTGGCCATACGCCCGGCCATATGGGGTATCATCTGGAAAGTGACGGCGCGCGGCTGATGCTGTTTGCCGATCTGGCCAATCATCCGGTCTGGTCGCTGGCCCGGCCCGATTGGGAGATGCGGTTCGACATGGACAAGGCTGCCGCCGCCGCCAGCCGCCGCCGGGTGCTGGACATGATCGCAACCGACCGTATCCCCGCCGTCGGCTACCACATGCCATTTCCCGCGCTTGGGTTTATTGACCGGCGCGAGGATGGATTCGGCTGGGTGCCGGAAAGCGGGCAGTTGATGGGCTGAGCGTTCTGCGCTCATACTGGGGCAATGATAGATTGGACCCACGCCCTGCCGCCCGACCTGCCTGCGTTTGAGGCCATGGCCCATGCGGCCCGCGCCGCTTTGCCCGCACCCTATGCGGACCTGGCCGCTGGCGTGGTGCTGCGGGTCGAGGATTTTGCCGATGACGACATGCTGGACGCGCTTGAGATCGACAGCCCCTATGCGCTGACCGGTCTCTATGACGGCATCCCGCTGACCGAAAAATCGGTGATGGATCAGCCGCATGGCCCGGATGTGATCTGGCTGTTCCGGCGCCCGATTCTGGAAGAATGGGCCGACCGGGGCAACATCGCGCTTGCGGCGCTGATTGCGCATGTCTTTGTGCATGAATTCGCCCATCATGTCGGCTGGTCCGACGCCGATATCGCCGCCATCGACCGCTGGTGGGAGTGATCACCAACCAAGACGGGCCCGCGTCAGCATGGTTCAACCGGCCACTGCGTCGCCAGATCGTGCAGCCCGGCGTGGATCAAATTACCCGACACGCCCCTGTCGATATCCGCCAGTTTGTTGACATAGACGCAGGACCGGCCGGTCTTGTGCTTGCCAAGGCGCGCCATAATGCCCGCGAACGCACCATATCCCGGCATGATGCAGATCGAGAGATTGGCCTTGCGCGGCGAAAACCCAGTGGCCGGAAAATCACCCTGTCGGCCCGAGGCACAGGTATGATGAAAGCGGCCATAGCCCACAAACGGCGGTGTCCTGTTCGCCGGGCCGCTCATGGTGCGGGCCCACCTGAGGGGCAAGGTATCATTGGAATTGCCCCGCGCCAGAATTTCAGGCGTAGCTGACCACCTCGATCTCGATCTGGTCCGGGCCGAGAAAATAGAAGCGATGCCCCGGCTCGTAATCGCCAAAGCTGTAGGGATCATAGCCGGCCGACCTCACCTTTGCCTCAACCCCCTGAATATCGCCCACGACAACGCCGATATGGTTCAGCCCGCCGGGGGTCAGGTAGCTGTTGGGGGCCGGGATGGCCCCGCCCCGGCTGTAGACCACGATATAGGAATGATCGCCACCGACATGGATCGAATAGCCATCCGATTTCGCGTCGCCTTGCCACCGGATACGCCAGTCAAAGAGATCGCAGAGCAGTTTTGCAGTCGCCTGCGGGTCACTGACAGTGACGTTTACATGTTCGAGAAAGGCCTGGGCCATGCGCGGTATCCTTCGGGTTGATTCGGGTGCCATGACTGTGGTGTAACCCCTCAAGTTGGCTTTAGCTCAAGGGGTTTTTCATGCGCCGTCCGAACGACATGCTGGCAATAGGCCGGATTTCCGAGCGCACCGGCCTGGCGGTATCGGCGATCCGCTATTACGAGGCCGAAGGGCTGATCCATCCGATCCGCACCGAGGCCGGGCAACGGCAGTTTCGGCGTTCCGATATCCGGCGGCTTTCATTTGTGAAGATCGCGCAGGAACTTGGGTTTTCGCTGGCCGAGATCAGGGGTGAGATGGCGAAGCTGCCCGAGGGGCGAACGCCAACCAAGGCCGACTGGGAAAAGATCAGCCGGATGTTCCGCAAGCGCCTGGATGCGCGGATTGCGGAATTGGAACGCACGCGCGACAGGCTGGATGGCTGTATCGGTTGCGGCTGCCTGAGCCTGAAAAGCTGTGCTTTGTATAATCCCGATGATGTCGCCGGGGCGCGCGGGGCGGGGCCGAGGAATATAATCGAGGCCGGGTGATTGCGGGGATGGATCGGATTGCTGTGCAATCCGATCCGGGTGGGGGCCCTGCCCCCACACCCCCGAGGTATTTTGACCAAGATGAAAGGGAAAGTGGCGGTCAGCTGTTGTCGCGCCAGCTGTTTGCAATCGGATAGCGGCGATCGAGCCAGAAGGCCTTTTCGGACAGGCGCACGCCGGGGGCCGATTGGAAGCGTTTATATTCCGAAATGTAGAGCAGGTTTTCGATTTTTTTCACTGTGGCCCGATCATGGCCCATGGCAACGATATCGGCAACCGAGGCTTCCTTGTCGATCAGCATTTCAAGGATCTCATCCAGCACCTCGTAGGGCGGCAGGCTGTCGCTGTCTTTTTGATCGGCGCGCAATTCCGCAGTGGGTGGCTTGTCGATCACACGCGGCGGAATGACCTGCCCCGCCGGGGCCTTCATCCAGGGCCGGTGATTGGCGTTGCGCCAGCGGCAGGTCTGAAACACGCGGGTCTTATACATGTCCTTGATCGGGTTATAGCCGCCGGCCATATCGCCGTAGATCGTGGCGTAGCCCACCGCGACTTCGGATTTATTGCCGGTGGTCAGCAGCATCGCGCCGAATTTATTGGACAGCGCCATCAGGATCACACCGCGCAGGCGGGACTGGATGTTTTCCTCGGTCAGGTCTGGTTCGGTGCCCGCAAATAGCGGCGCAAGCGCATCTGTCATCGCCGCGCGGGGGCCGGAAATCGGCACCGTGTCGAGGCGCACGCCGAGGTTTTTCGCCACTTCAGCGGCATCATCGAGCGAAGCCTGTGACGTGTATTCCGATGGCATCATCACGCAATGCACGTTTTCCGGGCCAAGGGCATCGGCGGCGATGGTTGCCACGATCGCCGAATCAATGCCACCGGACAGGCCGAGCAGAACCCGGGCAAACCCGGTCTTGGCCAGATAGTCGCGCACTGATTCGACCATGGCGCGATAATCCGATTCCCAAATGTCGGGCAGCACGGCCTTTTCGCCCTCGACCGCGCGCCAACCCTCTGCGGTGCGGTAGAAATCCACATGCGCCAGCGCCACATCGAAGGCCGGCATCTGGTGGCACAGCACGCCGCCGGGGTTGAGCACGAAACTGGCCCCGTCGAACATCTGATCATCCTGGCCCCCGGTCAGGTTCAGATAGACCAGCGGCAGGCCGGTTTCGATCACGCGCGCCACCGTCACCGCCTGCCGGATACCCATCTTGCCGCGATGATAGGGCGACCCGTTCGGCACCAGCAGAATATCGGCACCGCTTTCGGCCAGGGTCTCGCTTACATCCTCGAACCAGACATCCTCGCAGATCGGCACCCCGATGCGCAGCGGGCCAACCGAGACAGGGCCTTGCGGGGTGCCGGCGTGGTAGTAACGTTTTTCGTCAAACACGTTGTAATTCGGCAGATGCTGCTTGAGAATCTGCGTGGTGACTTTGCCCTCCCGCAGGATGAAATAGGCGTTGAAGGGCTTGTCCGGGCCGGGCCAGGGGCCGCCGATACCGATCACCGGGCCGTCGGCGCAATCGGCGGCCAATTGCTTCAACACCCGCTGCACATCCATCGCAAAAGCCGATTTGCGGACCAGATCCTGCAACTGATAGCCGGTGATGAACATCTCGGGGAAGGCGATCATATCGGCCCCCGCGGCCTTGGCCTCGGCCCAGGCATCCCGGGCCTTGGCGGCGTTGTCCTCAAGCGCGCCGACGGTGGCGTTCAGTTGCGCAAGGGTCAGGCGGAATCTATCGGACATGCGGGCTTCCTTGGGGTCGGGTCGGCCCCGCTTTTAGCAGATCATCGCCTGCCGCCAAGCCGCCATTGGCAAAAGAGATTGCGGGGTTAACGACCCTCCACTAGGTTAGGCTCGGGCCTAACAACAACCTCCCCAAAGGAGATATCAGGTGAGCCAAACAGGTGCAGGCACCCTTCGGCGGGTTTTTTCAATCTCTTGCATTGCCATGATGCTGGCCGGTGCCGCAGGCGCACAGGACAGCGGTGAGGTCGAGATCTTTCAATATGAAGGCGGCGGTATCTATGAGGGCACCTTCAGGGGCGGGGTCCAGCATGGCACCGGCACCTATCGGCTGCCCAACGGGTATGAATATACCGGCGAATGGGTGGATGGAGAGATCCTGGGCCAGGGCCGCGCGGTGTTTCCCGATGGCTCGATCTATGTCGGCAGCTTTGTGGCGGGGCGCCCCGAAGGGTTTGGCCTGATCACCTTCGCCGACGGGTCGACCTATGAGGGCGAATGGGCCGAGGGTCGGATCAATGGCAC
Source organism: Alterinioella sp. (assembly GCF_058343375.1). NCBI lineage: Bacteria > Pseudomonadati > Pseudomonadota > Alphaproteobacteria > Rhodobacterales > Paracoccaceae > Alterinioella > Alterinioella sp. The sequence continues at coordinate 18,772 of NZ_JBTUJH010000016.1, read as the reverse complement.
CGGTCTTGCGCTTTATGCCAATGGCGTGCGCTATGAGGGCGGGTTCCGCAACGCGCTTCACCATGGCCAGGGCACCATGACCAGCCCCAATGGCTACCGCTATGAAGGGGCCTGGGTGAACGGGCTGAAACAGGGGCTCGGGCGCATCTCCTACCCGGATGGTGCCATCTATGAAGGCAATTTCGAGGCTGGCCAGCGCTCCGGGCAGGGCCGCCTGGAGATGCCCGATGGTGTCATCTATGAAGGGGAATGGAGCGAGGGCCAGATCAACGGCACCGGCACGCTGACGCAACCCAATGGCGACGTCTATGAGGGCCAGCTGGTCAATGGCCAGCGCCAGGGCCGGGGCATCGTGCGCTATGCCAATGGCGACCGCTACGAGGGCGATTTCGCCAATGACCGCCGTCATGGACAGGGCGAATTCCGCGGCGTCGACGGGTATCTTTATGTCGGCCAATGGATCGATGGCCGGATCGAGGGAGAAGGCCGCGTGACCTATCCCGATGGCTCGGTCTATGAAGGCACGTTCCGCAATGACCTCGCGCATGGGCGCGGCACCATTACCTATGAAGATGGCTCCACCTATGAAGGCGATTGGGTCGAGGGCGTGATTCAGGGCTTTGGCATTGCCACCTTCACCAACGGTCTGGTCTATGAAGGCCAGTTCCTGAATGCCCGCCAGCATGGCCAGGGCGTCATGACCAATGCCAACCCCGATTATGACCCCGAGGCCGCCGCCGCCGCCATTGCGGCCGGCAACAGCTATGACGTGCCGCAGTTTCTTTACCGCTATGAGGGGGCCTGGGCCGATGGCCTGCGCCACGGGCAGGGCATTGCCACCTATGAGGATGGCACCGTCTATGAGGGCGGCTTTACCGCCGGCCAACGCGACGGCGAAGGGACGTTGACCATGCCCGACGGGTTCACCTATTCCGGCGAATGGCAAAACGGTGAGATCAACGGCACCGGGCGCGCGACCTATGCCAATGGCGATGTCTATCAGGGGCTGTTTGTGAACGGCACCCGCCAGGGCACGGGCACGATGACCTATGCCGCGACCGATGGCGAGGCGGCGCGCGTGGTGCAGGGCAATTGGGAAGATGGCCGTCTGCTCAGCTCCGCAGACACGCCAGAAGATGAAAACCCCGAAACGCCGCCCGAAGACGCCGAACCCGAAGCCGCGGATCCAGCCGGAAATGGCTGATACCGGGGGTGCGATCAGGCTGTCATCGGGGTCAATTTCGCTTGCTTTGCTGATCGCTTGCGTGCCCGAAACAACCACCACAGAGACCCGCCCGCCTGACCCAGACTACGACGCGCAGGCCTATATCAGGCAAAGCTATTCGGACCGGTTGGAATGCGCGCCGACACTCAGCCGCATGGTGGAAACCGTAACCGTGCTGGAGGAAATGGCATCCTGCCCGGCAGACTGGTATAATGAATCAGCCACCCCCTGCCTGCAGATCGAACATGAAAACGGTATGCGGACGCTGCTTCCCCAGGGTCTGGTCGGGTTGCAGGCCATCGGAACCGGCGCGCGGCGGGTGCGCGTGGCATCGCTCAGCTATCCTGAAATGCCCTATTGCATCCCGACCGATACCCGACTGCCCAACCTGATCTATGTGGAACCGGCCTGAGCCTCATTCTGGGCCCCGGGCTGCCCGTCCTTGTCCGCCCGGAACAGGATGCGCGCGCTCTTTGACAAAAAACCGCTTTCCATCGCTGGCTGCGGCGGTAATAATCCACCCCATGACGACGCACGCGCATATCACAGCCCCTGTCGCCCCGTTGGGCGATCTGTCCACGCGCGCGCTTCTTCTCCTTAGCCTGCTCTGAGCGTGCCTTTCGGCGCGACCGCTCAGAGGGGAACCAGCGCCGAAAATCCACGCATATATCCAGGCTGAGACCAAGGACACCAAACCCATGACTACTGACAAGAACCGCGTCGTCATTTTCGACACCACCCTGCGCGACGGCGAACAAAGCCCCGGCGCCACCATGAGCCATGCCGAGAAGCTGGAGATCGCGGGCCTGCTGGATGAAATGGGCGTCGATATCATCGAGGCCGGGTTTCCGATTGCCTCCGAAGGCGATTTCGCCGCCGTGTCCGATATTGCCAAAACCGCGCAACGGGCCGTGATCTGCGGCCTGGCCCGCGCCAGTTTCAAGGATATCGACCGCTGTTGGGAGGCTGTGAAACACGCCCGCTTTCCGCGCATCCACACCTTCATCGGCACCTCGGAGCTGCACCGCGCCATTCCGAACCTGACCATGGATGAAATGGCCGACCGCATCCACGACACCGTGACCCATGCGCGCAATCTGTGTGACAATGTGCAATGGTCGCCGATGGATGCGACGCGAACGGAATGGGATTACCTGTGCCGCACGGTCGAGATTGCCATCAAGGCCGGGGCCACCACGATCAACATCCCCGATACCGTGGGCTACACCGCCCCCGTCGAATCCGCCGATCTGATCCGCCGCCTGATCGAAACCGTGCCCGGCGCCGACGAGGTTGTTTTCGCCACCCATTGCCACAATGATCTGGGCATGGCGACGGCCAACAGCCTGGCCGCGGTGGCGGGCGGCGCGCGCCAGATCGAATGCACCATCAACGGCCTGGGCGAACGCGCCGGCAACACCGCGCTGGAAGAGGTGGTGATGGCGCTCAAGGTCCGCCATGACATCATGCCCTGGTCCACCGGCATCGACACCACCAGGCTGATGAATATCAGCCGCCGGGTGGCCGCTGTCTCGGGCTTTGCGGTGCAGTTCAACAAGGCCATCGTCGGCAAGAACGCCTTTGCCCACGAGTCCGGCATCCATCAGGACGGCATGTTGAAAAACGCCGAAACCTTCGAGATCATGCGCCCCGAGGATGTCGGCCTGGCTGAGACCAACATTGTCATGGGCAAGCATTCGGGCCGCGCCGCGCTGCGTTCCAAACTGAAGGATCTGGGCTATGATCTGGCCGACAACCAGCTCAATGATGTGTTCGTGCGTTACAAGGCGCTGGCCGACCGCAAAAAGGAAGTGTTTGACGACGACCTGATCGCGCTGGTCACCGATGCCGGGGCCTCGGATGCCTCCGACCAACTGGAGGTCAAGTTTCTGCGCGTCATCTGCGGCACGCAAGCGCCGCAATCAGCGGATCTGACCCTGCGCGTGGGCGATACCGAACATCAGGTCACGGCACAGGGCGACGGGCCGGTGGATGCGGCGTTCAACGCGGTCAAGATGATCTTTCCCAATGATGCGCAGTTACAGCTCTATCAGGTCAGCGCCGTGACTGAAGGCATGGATGCGCAGGCGACAGTATCGGTGCGAATCGAGGAAGACGGCCGCATCGCCACCGGCCAATCGGCCGATACCGATACCGTGGTTGCCAGCGTGCGCGCCTATGTGAATGCGCTGAACCGGCTGATCCTGCGGCGCGAAAAGATGGGCGGGTCCGATATGAAGGAAATTTCCTACAAAGATACCGGCAGTTGAAGCCCGGCGGGCAGACAAGGCCGTGTTGGCTGCCCGCCCGAGCCGTCGCCCGCGCGGCACTGTCCCGGCCCCGAGGGCGGCGCGGATATGGGCCGCATTGCCGCCACATGCCCTGTTTCCCGGCCGAGCCCGGCAAGAACGCGCTGACCTTTCCGCTTATCGCCCTTTACGTAATCGGGCCGGGGTGACTATATGCAGCCCGATCCGGGTGCTCTGAGTCTCTTGCGCGCCCTCTTGGACTCACAGCAGGATAGCGCCCAAAATGGTCTTTGGATTAGGCAGCCTTTTTTCCGCCGATATGGCAATCGATCTCGGCACCGCGAACACGCTCATCTATGTAAAGGGCAAGGGCGTCGTGCTGAACGAACCTTCCGTCGTGGCCTATCAGATCAAGGATGGCGTCAAGAAGGCATTGGCCTTCGGTGAGGACGCCAAACTGATGCTTGGCCGCACGCCGGGCTCGATCCAGGCCATCCGCCCGATGCGCGACGGCGTGATCGCCGATTTCGACGTGGCCGAAGAAATGATCAAGCATTTCATCCGCAAGGTCCATAAACGCTCCACCTTTACCAAGCCGAAAATCATCGTCTGCGTGCCGCATGGCGCGACGCCGGTGGAAAAACGCGCCATCCGGCAGTCGGTCCTCAGCGCCGGTGCGCGCAAGGCGGGGCTGATTGCCGAACCTATCGCGGCCGCCATTGGTGCCGGCATGCCCATCACCGACCCGACCGGGTCGATGGTGGTCGATATCGGCGGCGGCACCACCGAGGTGGCTATCCTCAGCCTGGCCGATATCGTCTATGCCCGCTCGGTCCGGGTTGGTGGCGACCGCATGGATGAGGCGATCATCGCCTATCTGCGCCGCCAGCAGAACCTTCTGATCGGCGAAGCAACCTCGGAACGTATCAAGACCTCGATCGGCACCGCACGGATGCCCGATGATGGCCGCGGGGCGTCAATGCAGATCCGCGGACGCGATCTTCTGAACGGCGTGCCCAAGGAAACCGAGATCAACCAGGCCCAGGTGGCCGAGGCGCTGGCCGAGCCGGTGCAGCAGATCTGCGAGGCGGTGATGAGCGCGCTGGAGGCGACCCCGCCCGACCTTGCCGCCGATATCGTTGACCGCGGCGTCATGCTGACCGGTGGCGGTGCGCTGTTGGGTGAACTTGACCTGGCGCTGCGCGAGCAGACCGGGCTTGCCATTTCGGTTGCCGATGAAAGCCTGAATTGTGTTGCATTGGGCACCGGCAAGGCGCTGGAATACGAAGACCTGTTGCGCCACGCAATCGACTATGACAGCTGACCATCGCCTGAACCGCAACCCCGACGCATAGGACCTCATGGCCCGAGAAAGCGCCGATACCAGCCATGTCCGCCCCGTCCGGCGCCTGCTGATGACGGTTCTCATCCTGTGTCTTGCTGTGCTCGTTCTGGTCTGGCGCATCGACAACCCCCGCGTTGAACGGCTGCGCAGCGCGGTCACCGACCGGATCGTGCCCAATCTTGAATGGGTGATGGCCCCGGTCACGGCGCTTGGTCGTATGGTCGATGATTTCCAGAGCTACGCCCGGCTTTATGAACAAAACGCGGAACTCAGGCGCGAATTGCAGCAGATGCGCACCTGGCGCGAGGCGGCCTTGCAACTGGAACAGGAAAATGCCCGGCTGCTGGACCTGAACCGGGTGCAGCTTGACCCTGAACTGACCTTTGTCACCGGCCTGGTGCTGGCCGATAGCGGATCACCGTTCCGCCGCTCGGTGCTGCTGAATGTGGGCGCGCGGGACGGCATTCTCGATGGTTGGGCCACGATGGACGGTCTGGGTGTCGTGGGCCGGATTTCCGGCGTTGCCGAAAACACCTCGCGGGTGATCCTGCTGACCGATTCGAACAGCCGCATTCCGGTGACCGTCCTGCCATCGGGCCAGCGCGCCATTTTGATGGGCGACAATTCCGCCGCGCCGCTGATCGAGTTTCTGGACGCCGCCGAGGATATCGCCGCCGGTGACAGGGTGATCACCTCGGGCGATGGCGGCGTGTTTCCGGCCGGGCTTCTGGTAGGTCAGGTGGTGATCGACCGGGACGGGCAGCTTCGGGTGCGCCCCTCGGCCGATTTCTCGCGTCTCAATTTCCTGCGCGTGATGCGCAGCCATCCGGGCACCGCGCTGTCCGATCCCGGCGGCTTGATCGGCCCGCCCTGGCCGCTGATGCCCGCAAACGGCGCGGATGAGCCAACGCCAGAGGCCCCCGCCGAAACGACGCAATCCGACCCGCATTCCGAGACAAGCGATGGCTAGAAAGACACCCCCGCGCCGGATCTGGACATATCGCGGAATTTACCTTGGCCTCGGTCTTGGCGTCATATTCTTCCGCATCCTGCCGCTGGAAACCGGCACCCCGGGCCTGCCGGGGCCAGATATCATCCTTGCCGTCACGCTGGCCTGGATCTTGCGCCAACCCGCCGCCGTGCCGGTCGCCGCAATCGTGTTTTTGTTCCTTCTGGGCGATTTTCTGCTGCAACGACCCGTCGGCCTCTGGACTATGCTGGCACTGATGGCGGTCGTGGCCCTGCAAAATCGTCGCGCGGCCCTGACCGAGGCACCTTTCCTTGTGGAAATGGCCATTATCGCGGGGATGATCCTGGCCATGATTGTGGCCCAACGGCTGATCCTTTGGGTGCTGTTTACCGACCAGCCGAGCCTGGGCCTGGTCCTGATGGAGGGGCTTGCTACAATTGTGATCTATCCGATTGTGGTCTTTGTCTCGAAATTCCTGCTCGGAATGGATAAGTTGCCACTTGTCGATCTTGAGGCCCGGTGACGCAATGAAACGCAATCAGAAGGTAACCGAGGACAGCGCCCGCAAAGTGGGCCGCCGCGCCGTGATCATGGGCGGCACCATGCTGGCGACCGGGGCCGTGCTGACGGCACGAATGCAGTATCTGCAGGTCCAGCGCGCCAGTGATTATCTCCTTCTGGCCGAAGAAAACCGGATCAACATCCAGCTTTTGCCGCCTGCACGCGGGCTGATCTACGACCGGGTCGGGCGGCTGGTGGCCGGCAATGAACAGAATTACCGCGTGGTCATGGTGCGCGAAAACGCCGATGACGTAGAGGCCGTGCTGGAGCGTCTGTCGCGTCTCGTCAATCTGGACATGGCGGCCATGGCGCGCGCTCTGGACGAAATCCTCGACCGCGCCCCTTTCGTCCCCGTGACCATCGCCGACCGGCTCAGCTGGGAGGAATTCTCCGCTGTCGCCGTCAACGCGCCGTCGCTGCCCGGTATCACGCCCGAGGTGGGGTTCAGCCGCATCTATCCGGTTGGATCCGATCTTGCCCATATCACCGGCTATGTCGGCCCGGTTTCAGCATATTATCTCGAATCCACCGGCGATACCGACCCGGTCCTGCAAATCCCCGATTTTCAGGTTGGCCGCTACGGGCTGGAATCCCGGATGGAGGATAATCTGCGCGGCCAGACAGGCACCCGCCGGGTTGAAGTCAATGCCGCCGGTCGCATCATGCGCGAGCTGGACCGCGTGCCCGCGACCCCCGGCGATGATGTGCAACTGACGGTCGATGCAGGTCTGCAGAACTTCGCCAAGGCGCGGCTGGCCGGTGAAAGCGCGTCCGCCGTCGTGATGGATGTTCAATCCGGCGAGATTGTCGCCATGGCCTCGTCCCCGGCCTTTGACCCCAACCTTTTCGTGCGCGGCATCTCGGTGGCGGATTATGCCACCCTGACCGAAGACCCCTACCGCCCGCTGGCCAGCAAGACGGTGCAGGGCACCTACCCGCCCGGATCGACCTTCAAGATGATGACCGCACTGGCCGGCCTTGAGATGGGTCTGATCGACCCCGAGGAGCTGATCAACTGCATCGGCTATATCGAGCTTGGCACCCGCCGCTTCCATTGCTGGAAACGCCGCGGCCATGGCCGAATGGACATGAATAACGGTCTCTCTCAGTCCTGTGACGTCTATTATTACGAGCTGTCGCAGCGCGTGGGGATCGACGCCATCGCTGCCATGTCGCGCCGCTTTGGTCTTGGCGAACACCATGAACTTCCCTTGTCCGGCGTATCTGAAGGGCTGATCCCCTCCCGCGAATGGAAACGCGCCAACCGCGGCGAGGATTGGGTGGTCGGCGATACGCTCAACTCGACCATCGGGCAGGGCTTTGTGCTGGCCTCGCCACTGCAACTTGCCATCATGACAAGCCGCCTTGCCACCGGCCGGGCGATCCGGCCGCGCCTTGTGCGCACCATCAACGGCGTTTCCACCCGCATGGATGAAGGCGGCGATCTGGGCCTTGATCCTGCCAATCTGGAGATTGTCCGCCGCGGCATGTGGTCTGTCACCAATCACCCGCGCGGCACCGCCTATCGCACGCGTTCCATCGCCGAAGGCTTCGAGATCGCAGGCAAATCCGGCACCAGCCAGGTCCGCAATATCACCATGGCCGAACGCGCAACAGGTGTCCTGGGCGATGACGAGCTGCCCTGGAACCGGCGCGACCACGCCTTGTTCGTGGCCTACGCGCCCGCCGACAACCCGCGCTATGCCGTCAGTGTCGTTGTGGAACATGGCGGCGGCGGATCCACCGTCGCTGCCCCGATCGCCCGCGACATCTTGTTGCGCGCCCATTTTGGTGAAATGCCCCCGCTATCCGCCTATCCGGTGGGTCAGCGCCGCGATATCGAACAATTGCAGAACCAGATGGACCTGCGGTCGTTCGATCTGCCTGAGGAACCCGGGCGGATCCGGGCATGAGCTTTCTCGAATATTCGCAAAAATCCACGCCCTCGGGGCTCAGCAAGGTGCTGTATCTCAACTGGGCGCTCATCTTGCTGATCCTTGCCGTTTCCGGGGTCGGGTTCATGATGCTCTATTCCGTTGCCGGCGGCTCGATGCGGCCCTGGGTCACGCCGCAACTTCAGCGCTTTGTGCTCGGGTTCGCGGCGATGCTGTTTGTGGCGTTCACGCCGATCTGGTTCTGGCGCAACATCTCGGGCGTGGCTTATGGCACGTCGGTCCTGCTTTTGTTGATGGTCGAAATCATGGGCTCGGTCGGGATGGGCGCGCAGCGCTGGATCGATCTCGGTTTCATCCGTCTGCAACCCTCGGAACTGGCCAAGATCACTGTCGTGATGCTGCTGGCGGCCTATTACGACTGGCTCGATCCGCGCCGCATCTCGCGGCCGCTCTTCGTGCTGATCCCGGTAGTGTTTATCCTGGTGCCAACCTTGCTCACACTACGCCAGCCTGACCTTGGCACCGCCATCCTGCTGCTGACCGGCGGCGCGGCAGTGATGTTTCTGGCCGGGGTCCACTGGGCCTATTTCGGGGCCGTGTTCGCCGCCGCCATGGGGATGGTTGTCGCCGTGTTCTATTCGCGCGGCACATCCTGGCAGCTGTTGCAGGATTATCAGTATCGCCGCATCGACACCTTCCTTGATCCCTCGATCGACCCGCTTGGGGCGGGCTATCACATCACGCAAAGCCAGATCGCGCTCGGCTCGGGCGGCTGGACCGGCCGGGGGTTCATGCAAGGCACGCAAAGCGGCCTTGATTTTCTGCCCGAAAAACAGACCGATTTCATTTTCACCACATTGGCAGAGGAATTCGGCTTTGTCGGGGCTGTTTCCCTTCTGGCGCTCTACCTTCTTATCCTGCTCTTTTGCATCACCACCGGCCTGCGGACCAAAGATCGCTTCGCATCATTGGTCACACTTGGGGTCGCGGCAACGTTCTTTCTCTATTTTGCGATCAACATGGCGATGGTGATGGGTCTTGTCCCGGTGGTCGGTGTGCCCCTGCCAATGGTCAGCTATGGCGGATCGGCGATGCTGGTGGTTCTGGTGGCCTTCGGGCTGGTGCAATCGGCCCATATCCACCGCCCGCGCTGAAAGGCAGGCTATGATGCCCACAATCCTGTTTGCCGCCTTGTCCGAGCGCTGGAAAACCTATGAACCGCATCTGCGCGCCGCATTGCAGGCCGAAGGTCTGGGCGATGCGGATCTCGGCACCGATTGCGACCCGGACATGGTGGATTACATCATCTACGCCCCCAACAGCGCCGTGCAGGATTTCGGGGCCTTCCCGCGCCTCAAGGCCGTGCTCAGCCTCTGGGCCGGGGTCGAAGGCATCGTCGGCAATGACACCTTGCGCGTGCCGCTGACCCGCATGGTCGATGCCGGCCTGCGCGAAGGCATGGTGGAATGGGTCACCGGCCATGTGCTGCGCCATCATCTGGGGATGGACAGGCATATCCATGGTCAGGATGGCATCTGGCGCGCCGACGTGCCGCCGCTGGCGCGCAATCGCAAGGTTGCCATACTGGGCCTTGGCGCGCTCGGCACCGCCTGCGCCAAGGCGCTGGCGGCGCTCAATTTCGACACCAGCGGCTGGAGCCGCAGCCCCAAATCACTGGCGGGCATCAAGACCCATCATGGCGCAGACGGCCTCGATGCCTGTCTTTCCAGCGCTGAAATTGCCGTGCTGCTCTTGCCCGACACTCCGGCCACGGAAAACACCCTGAACGCGCGCACGCTTGGCGTGATGCCAAAGGGCGCGGTGATCCTGAATCCCGGTCGCGGCCCGCTGATCGACGATGAAGCCCTGCTGGCCGCGCTCGATACGGGCCAGATCGGCCACGCCACCCTGGACACGTTCCGGGTTGAACCGCTGCCGCCCCACCACCCGTTTTGGGCCCATCCCCGCGTCACGGTCACCCCACATATCGCATCTGAAACCCGGCCCCAAACCGCATCCGAAAGCATCGCCCGCAATATCGCGCGCGCTGAAGCCGGCCAGCCATTGCTGCATCTCGTCGATCGCAAACTGGGGTATTGACCCAGGCCAATCTGCGGCCACAACCCCGTCTTCTTCTTTGCAAAAATACTCGAATCCACCACCCGAAATACCGCGCCACGCCAACATTGGCACGCCGGAACCCCACCGCCCATCCTGCGCCAGCATATGCACCGGTTGTGCACGCCTGGTGCACAGGGTGTGACATGGAAATTTCGCGCCGACCCTCGCCGCAAACCCATGGCAATGCGGCGCAAGGATGGCTCCCGAAGGGGGCTTGACGCGGGCCGCCCCCGGGGCGCACCCATCAGCGCAATCTGGGCGGCTTTTCCGGGTCCATCCCCGGTCCGAATCCCGGCATTTCCGTTGCGCGTTCAGCGACCGGCAGATCAAACCGCAACCCGACCCGCGCCAGCCTGGCACAGATCGGATCGGAGGCCTTGAAGAACCCGACATCGATCACCCCCGCCTCGATGCCGGAAAAAATCAGCGCTTCGCCCGCGGCCTGCGCCAGGGCCGGTTCCGCCCCCGGCACCGGATCGATGATCGCCAGCAAATGCGAGGCCCGCCCGCCGCGATAGGTGACCGCACATAAATACGCCATTCGCGCCAAGCCTGCCGCCATGGCAAGCTTGGTGTCCAGCGACGTGATCACCGCTTCCGGCAGGCCCACCGGCGGCCGGATTTCTTCGGGCAGTTCCTCGACCTCTTCGGGCCCCGAGCCCAGCGTCTCTGACAGCCAGTCAACCGCCTCGCCCGGGATCAGGATCGAGGAGGGCGCGCCCAGATTGACCGCCATTCCGATCCCCGAACCCGCCAGCATCAGCGCAATATTTCGCCCCGAAAGAACCGCAAGCGCCGCCACCCCGGCGGAAAATTCGGCCAACCGTTCCTCGCGGTCGAACACCAGCACGAACTCCTGATCCTCAACCGGGAATATCTGCGGAGCTATGTCCTCTTCACCCGGTTCCTCGACCAACAGCAAGAACAGTTCGGCATCCGCCATTCGCTCATAAAACCGCAGCCGCAGGGCCTCATCTTCGGGGGCAGCATCCATCGCCGCAAAGGCGCGGTCCAGCGCCGTGGGGGTTTCGCTCATGTCTTCAGAACCTCTTTCAGGCGGGCGCGCAGGGCCGGCAACAGCTCAGCCTCGAAGCACGGGTTTTTCCGGATCCAACCGGTATTGCGCCAGGACGGATGCGGCAAGGGGAAGATGGCGGGCGCATGGTCGCGCCACGCGCCCACCCGGGCCGCAACAGTGGCCTTGCCCGGCAGATGCCAGGCCTGCGCATGGCCGCCAACCAGCAAGATCAGCCGAATATCAGGCAGATACTGCAAGACCGCAGATCGCCAGGTTTTCGCACATACCGGCGGCGGCGGCAGATCGGAGCCACGCGCATCATAACCCGGAAAACAAAACGCCATCGGCAAAATGGCGATGCGGTCTCGGTCATAGAAAACCGCCTCATCGACCCCCATCCAGTCGCGCAACCGGTCCCCCGACGGGTCGCTAAAGGGCCTGCCCGAAACATGCACCCGCGCGCCCGGTGCCTGCCCCGCAATCAACACCCGCGCGTTTTGCGACAGCCAGACCACCGGGCGCGGTTCATGGCCGGTTCTGGTCACCGCAAAGCGATCTGCGCAGAGACGGCAGGCAGAGATTTCCGAGATCAGCGCGTCAAGGGACATGACCGCACCAAACCCCGCCACGCCTGGAATGAAAACCCTCTGGACATGGCCTTTTTAATTCTATATTTATAGAATCATGAAAATGATAACCAATGCCCCCGCCCATATCGTTGCCGCCACCGCCTTTGCGGCGCTCGGCTCGGAACACCGGCTGACCATTCTGCGCCGCCTCGTGCGCGCCGGGCCAGACGGCGTTCCAATGGGCAGATTGGGCGACAGTGTCGGCATTACAGGGTCGGTCCTGACCCATCATCTGAAACAACTGGTCAGCGCCGGGCTTGTCATTCAACGACGCGACGGGCGGCGGATCCTTTGCGCGGTCGATTATGACCAGATCCGCGCGGTTTCCGATTACCTTTTGCAGGAATGCTGCGCCGATAACAGCCCCAACGAGCAAGCCGGCCAGCATGGCTGATCTTACGCAATCTCCGGCCCCTTTGCGCGGTTTGGCGGGCCGGATCGACAAGGTCCTTTTGACCTGTCTGGCCATCGCGGCGGGCATCTTCCTGCTGGACCGGGCCGCGTTCTGGCCGTCAATGTCCAACGCGTTTTCCAGCCTTGCCAGCACCGCCCCCTTCATCCTGTTCGCGGTCGCCGCCATCGGAGTGATGCGGGCCTCAGGTTCGGAACGGCTGATGGAAGGGGCCTTTGAGGGCCGCGAGATGCGGATGATCGTGCTTGGCGCATTGGTTGGCGGGTTGTCGCCCTTCTGTTCCTGCGAAGTCATTCCCTTTGTTGCGGCTTTATTGGCGGCAGGCGCGCCGCTATCGGCCGTCATGGCCTTTTGGCTGGCCTCGCCGCTGATGGACCCGGCCATGTTCGCAATCACCACCGGCGCGCTCGGGGCCGATTTCGCCATTGCCAAGACCATTGCCGCCGTCGGGATCGGCCTGATGGGCGGGTTTTCCGTCAGCATATTGTCGAAATCGGCCTTCTTCGCCGATCCGCTCAAGGCGCAGACACCATCGGGCTGCGGGTCGTGCAACAGCGGCCCGCGCCTGACACTGAACTGGCGCTTCTGGCACGAGGCCCCGCGGCGGCGCATCTTTACTGATGCCGCCTGGAGCAACCTTCTGTTTCTCGGCAAATGGCTGCTGCTGGCCTATCTTCTGCAAGCGCTGTTGATCCGCTACGTGCCGGCGGCCTGGATCGGAACCACATTGGGCGGTGACGGTCTTGGCCCGATCCTGCTGGGGGCCGTCCTGGGCGCGCCCGCCTATCTGAATGGCTATGCAGCCGTGCCGCTGATTGCGGGCCTGCTGGAACAGGGCATGAGCAATGGGGCCGCAATGTCCTTTGTGATTGCCGGCGGCGTCAGTTCCATCCCCGCCGCCGTTGCGGTCTGGGCGCTGGTCAAACCGCGGATTTTCGCCGCCTATCTCGGGTTTGCCACTACCGGTGCCATAATCGCCGGGATCATCTGGGGTGGCATTGCCTGACCCTACCAGCGCGATCTACCGGGTATCCCGAAGGTCGCGCGCAGTTCCCTGGCAGTTCCCGCATATTGCGCTTGGTCAAAAGTTGCATTGTCCAAGCAAGCCCCATCCGCTATCTGACCGCGAAAGGACAAGCGGAGGGGCCTGATGTATCGCGTCTGGAATTTTGTCACCAACTATTCCCTGTTCCTGATCGGTGGAGCGATCATTGCCCTGATTTGGGCGAATACGAACCCGGAAGGCTATCACGAGTTTCTTGAGATCGTTCTGATCGAAGACTTCTTCATCGGCGTCCTGGAGGAAAACGAGCTTGGCGAAATGGTGCGCGTGCTGACGCTGCATTACTTCGTCAACGATGTTCTGATGGCGCTGTTTTTTGCCATTGCCGCCAAAGAAGTGTGGGAGGCCGTGATCCTGAAAAACGGCAGCCTGCGTGGCCGAAAAGCGGCAACACCGCTGTTTGCGACGGCTGGCGGCATGTTCGGCCCCATTCTGGTCTATCTTGGAATAGCGGTCGTGATGGGGTCCGAGACCTATGATGCTGTTGCCAATGGTTGGGCCATTCCTACTGCGACCGATATCGCCTTTTCCTACCTTGTGGGCCGCATGGTCTTTGGTGCCGGTCACCCGGCGGTGCGGTTTCTGCTGCTGTTGGCGATTGCCGATGACGCGGCGGGGCTGTTGATTTTGGCGATCTTCTACCCTTCGGGCGAACTGGCACCGCAATGGCTGCTGCTCAGCCTTGGCGCGACCGTTGCGGTTTATTTCCTGTTCAACTGGCTGCCGCGCCGGATGGACAAGGGCGATCAGCTTCGCACCCGGTCAACCTTCGTGCGCAAAGTATTCAGCTTCTGGCCCTACGCCATCGCCGGCAGCCTCAGCTGGTATGGCTTTCAGGAAAGCGGGCTGCATCCCGCGCTTGGCCTGTTGCCCATCGTGCCCGCCATTCCGCATGCCGATCGGGCCTTTGGGTTATTTGCCGATGCGGAACGTCATTTACATGACCTCCTGAACAAGATGGAGCACGCGCTGAAATACCCGGTCGAGATTATTCTGGGCCTGTTCGGGTTGATGAATGCGGGGGTCGAGTTTTCCGCCATCGGGTCTGCGACCTGGCTGGTTCTGGCCGGTCTGCTGATCGGAAAGCCTCTGGGGATATTCCTCTTCGGCTGGATTGCCGCGCGCCCGCTTGGCCTGGGCCTTCCGAACGGCATGCGCCTCATCGATCTTGTCGTGATCGGCTGTGTGGCGGCAATCGGCTTTACCGTCTCGCTGTTTGTGGCTTCGGTGGCTTTCGACTCCGGGCCGGTGCAGGACGCCGCAAAAATGGGCGCGCTCCTGAGCTTCTTTGCCGCGATTATCGCCTTCATCATGGGCAAGTTGCTGAGGGTCCAAAAGAAAGATATCTGAGCCGCTGCTTTTTGACCCTCCGCCAGATGCAGCCTTCGGGGGGGCATTTTGCAGGCGATTGTCCAATTGCCGCACAAAATGCGGGTTGGCGCTATGAAAACACGGCCGTGTTGGACATAATGGTGCCCAATTGATCGCTTACATCTCCTGTTCATAAGCCCCGCGCTAAAAATGGGGCATGGATATGGCAGCAGTATAGGGCAACGATGCTCGAATTTCGAAACGTCTCCAAGTCCTTCTGGACTGGCACGCAGCGCAAGGTGATCCTTGATCGCGCGTCGTTTCGCGTTGAAATCGGCCAATCGCTTGGCATTCTCGCCCCCAACGGCACCGGTAAATCGACCGTTATCAACATGATGGCGGGGCTGGAAAAGCCCGACGAGGGCGAGATTGTGCGCGGCTGCCGGATCTCGTTCCCGCTTGGCTTCATGGGCGGCGTCATCAGCAAGCTGTCGGCCACCGAAAACTCCCGCTATATCGCGCAGCTATACGGGCTGGACCCCGATTACATTGAGGCGTTCTGCCGCTGGTTGTGCGATCTTGAGGAATATTTCGACCGCCCCATCGGAACCTATAGCCAGGGCATGAAAGCGCGATTCCAGTTTGCGCTGATGCTGGCGCTGGAATTTGATATATATCTGATCGACGAAGGCATGCCGCGCACGACGGACGCCGAATTCAATCGCAAGGCGGGCGGTATTCTGGCCGATCGGCTGGCCAGCTCGACCGTGGTCATCGTGTCGCATCAGGCCAAGACGCTGGAAAAATTTGCGAATAAAGCTGCTGTTCTGAAAGACGGCCATTTCTACCAGTTTGACACGCTCGAAGAAGCAAAGAGACTTTATGACTATGAAACCCAAGGGTAGGAAGTTCCGCATCAGGCGCACCGGCACATCACCCAACACAGGTGAAACCCGGCAACCCGACGCAGCCGGTTCCGACAGCGAAGACGGCTTTGGCCCCGGCGCGTTCCCCGGCTCGGCGGCGGCCAAAGCCGACAGCCAACCGCCACAGACCCTGTCGATCGAGCAGGAACTTGCAGCGATCCGTCAGGAAGGACTGACCGGGCGGCAATTGCGCATGGCGCGCCGCACCGCGCAAAAACACGGGCTGCAACCGGCCTCGGATTTCGATGCCGTGCGCCTGTTGCGCCGCCAGGGCATCGACCCGTTCGAACGCTCCAACATGCTGGAGCTGGTGGTCAATGAAGGCCAGCAGAAAACCAATGCGCCGCGCCTTCCCGCGACTGTGCGCCAGCCTTCCGTCCCGGCCCCGGCAACGGCTGCGCCCCCCCCCACACTGGATGAGGCGACCCGGGCGCAGGAAATTCTGCGCATGCAGCGCGATATTGCCGCCCGCCGCCGCAAACGGCTGATCCTGCTTGGCGCGCGGCTGCTGGTGTTTGTGCTGCTGCCAACCATGTTTGTGGGCTACTATTTCTACGCTGTCGCGACGCCGTTCTATGCGGCCAATTCGGAATTTCAGATTCAAAAGGCAGAATCGTCCAGCCCCGCAGGCGGCCTTGCTGGCCTCTTTGGCGGCACGACATTTGCCACGGTGCAGGATTCGATTGCAGTGCAAAGCTTTCTCGAAAGCCGCGAAGCCATGCGGCTGATCGATGCGGAACTGGGCCTGCGCGAACATTTCTCTTCCCCTGATATCGACCCGCTGAATCGGCTGGCGCCTGATGCGTCTGAGGAAGACCTCTATGACCTGTATTCCCGCAACCTGACAATTGGATACGACCCGACCGAAGGCCTGATCCGGATGGAAGTCGTGTCCGCCGACCCGGCCCTGTCCGAGGCCTTTTCCAACGCGCTGATCAGATATGCCGAAGAGCGCGTCGGTCAGATGGCGCAGCGCCTGCGCGGCGACCAGATGGAAGGCGCAAGAGACAGCTATGAAGAGGCCGAAGCCAACATGATGGCCGCCCAACGGCGTATTGTCGCCTTGCAGGAGCAATCCGGCATCCTCAGCTCAGAAGCCGAGGTTGGTGCGTTGTTTAGCCAGATCTCCACTTTCGAGATCCAGTTGCAGCAGGAACGCTTGCGCCTGGCCGAACTTCAGTCGAACTCCCGCCCCAACCAGACCCGGGTGGAAGTGGCCGAACGCAATATTCAACATCTTGAGACCCTGATTGCCAGCTTGCGCGCCTCGATGACCGGCGGAGAGACGAGCGAAATATCGCTGGCGCAGATATCTTCGGAACTCATTGTGGCCCAGGCCGATCTGCAAACCCGGCAACTGATGTTGGCCCAGGCCCTGCAACAGCTGGAAAGCGCGCGGATCGAAGCCGGTCGGCAATCGCTTTACCTGACGGTCAGTGTGAACCCGGTGGCCACAGACGAGGCCGCCTATCCGCGCAAGCTGGAGAACACGATGCTTGCGTTCCTGATCTTTTCGGGGCTTTACCTGATGGTGTCGATGACGGCGTCCATCCTCCGGGAACAGGTATCTGCGTAAACCATGAAAACCATTGAGATCGGGAAGATCAGCCTTGGCAATGACCGCCCCCTGACGGTCATTGCCGGCCCCTGCCAGCTGGAAAGCCGCGACCACGCCCATATGATTGCAGGCCGGATGGCCGAGATCTGCGAAGCGGCGGGCGCGCAATATGTGTTCAAGGCCAGTTTCGACAAGGCCAACCGCACCAGCCTGTCGGGCAAACGTGGCCTGGGCATGGATGCGGGGCTGACAATCCTGCAAAGCGTCCGTGAGGCGTTTGGCTGCCCTGTCCTGACCGATATCCATACTGAGGCGCAATGCGCGCCGGTGGCCGAGGCTGCCGATATCCTGCAAATCCCCGCCTTTTTGTGCCGCCAGACCGATCTGTTGATCGCGGCCGGTGAAACCGGGGCGGCGATCAACGTGAAAAAGGGGCAGTTTCTGGCCCCCTGGGATATGCTCAATGTCATTTCCAAGCTGGAAAGCACCGGCAATACCCGCATCCTGCTGACGGAACGCGGCACAAGTTTCGGCTATAACACGCTGGTTGCTGACATGCGCGCCCTGCCCCAGATGATGCAGTCGGGCTACCCGGTGGTGATGGACGCGACCCATTCAGTGCAGCAGCCGGGCGGACAAGGCGGGTCATCCGGCGGGCAGCGTGAATTTGCGCCGGTGATGGCGCGCTGTGCCGTGGCACTTGGCATTGCCGCCGTCTTCATCGAAACCCATGAAGCCCCCGATACCGCGCCCTCGGACGGGCCAAACATGATCCCGCTGGATCAGATGGGTGCGTTGGTGCAAGGCCTGATGCAGTTCGATCAACTGGCCAAGGCAGATCCGATCCGGATCTGACCGGACGGAGCCGCCCCGTGACCTGCGCCACCCCCATGATGTCGCCCCATTGCCCCGATACCGAAAAATACCAAGTGCTGGCCCGGCTGGTCGGAAACCTGCAGGCGCCGCATGCGACCGGCGGTCGGTTGGGGAGGCGCAAGATTGCCGATATCGGCACCGTCCACGGCGCGCGCGTGATGCTGGACAATGGCGGTTGGGGGCTGGTCCGGGCTCCCTCGAACACTCCCAATCTGGTCGTGGTCTGCGAAAGCCCCGAAAGCGCCGATGAGATGCGGGCAATCTTCGCCGATCTTGATGCCGTCATCCGCACCGAGCCATCGGGGGGCGATTACGACCAGACAATCTGACTTTCCCCGGGTCCGCGAAGCCCTTAGGATCATCGGGAAATTCTGATTTCAACCGGTGATTGCCATGCGATATATTCTTTTCCTGTTCCTGCTTGCCCTGCCCTTTTCGGCATTCGCGCAGGGCACAACCCAACCTGACAGCATCATTTCGGTGGAAAACTCGGTCCAGCAGGACGCCGCAATGGCCGTGCGCATTCGCGAGATCATCCAACAGCTCGACGGCTATGATGCTGTCGCCGTCTATGTCTCCGACGGGATCGTCACCCTGCGCGGCACCACATTGG
>NZ_JBTUJH010000015.1:0-45026 GCF_058343375.1 Alterinioella sp. | reverse complement strand
GGCATCGCCGCTCTGCCGGCCCTGCCCCTCACCGCACAAGAGGTCAGCCTGACCTGTTCCCTGACCATTATCTGTGTCGGGGTCTCGCCCTGCGCCGATCTGGAGCAGCAGATCGTGATCACCAATGCGGGCGATGGCTGGAGTGTCGACTGGAACGCGGATCTGCCCTCGGATTACATCGAAATTGCCAATATTGCCGCCCCCGAAGGGTCGCTTGAGCCCACCACGCTGCGCACGCTGCTGCATGTCAACGCGGATACTCAGGCGGTGCAGTTCATCAGTGTCGAGGCCGGCGGAAATCTGGTGCTGACGCTGCATCAGCCGCAGATCAGGCCCCAGGCCGTGACCGGCTTTGGCATTTGCGAAGGGATGGTCGAATGACACTGGCCGCGTTGCCCCTGATCGTGCTGAGCACGACTTGTTTCGGACCTTGCGAGGCCACAGGATGACCCTGCCCGCCCGCCATATAACACCGCATGGAGGTGCCCCTTGGACCTGCTGAACGCAATCGTGGTCTTGGCCAATTTTGTCATTGTGCCTGCCACTGCCTATGGTGCGCAACTGGCGCTTGGCGCGCTTGGCGTCACGCTGATCTATGGCGTCTTGCGGTTTTCCAACTTTGCCCATGGCGACACCATGGCCTTTGGCGCGATGGTGACGATCCTGGTAACCTGGGGCTTTCAAAGCATGGGCGTATCGCTTGGGCCGCTGCCCACGGCGCTGCTGGCCTTGCCCTTTGGTATCGCGGGAACTGCGCTGCTGCTGATTGGCACCGACCGGGTGGTTTACCGGTTCTACCGGCAACAAAAGGCGAAACCGGTGATCTATGTGATTGCCTCGCTCGGGGTGATGTTCATCATGAACGGGCTGGTGCGCTTCATCATCGGCGTCGATGACCAGCGTTTTGCCGATGGCGAACGCTTCATCATCTCGGCGCGCAATTTCCGCGCCCTGACCGGGTTGGAGGAAGGGCTGGCCATTCGCACAAGTCAGGGCATTACCCTGGTCACCGCCATTCTCGTGGTGGTGGTGCTGTTCTGGTTTCTCAACCGCACCCGCACCGGCAAATCGATGCGCGCCTTTTCCGACAATGAGGATCTGGCGCTGCTGTCGGGCATCAACCACGAACGGGTGGTGCTGATCACCTGGATCATCGTCGCGGCATTGGCAACCACGGCGGGTGTGCTTTATGGGCTTGATAAGAGCTTCAAACCGTTCACCTATTTCCAACTGTTGCTGCCGATCTTCGCCTCGGCGATCGTTGGCGGCCTGGGCAATCCGATCGGGGCGATTGCGGGCGGGTTCCTGATTGCGTTCTCGGAAATATCGGTCACCTATGCATTCCGCCGCGTCGTAGGCCATGTCCTGCCGGAAAGCTGGCAGCCCGAGGGGTTGATGCAGCTTTTGTCCACCGACTATAAATTCGCCGTCAGTTTCGGCATCCTGCTGATTGTGCTGCTGTTCAAGCCAACAGGATTGTTCAAGGGGAAATCAGTATGAGCCGGATTGAACCACGCAATATCCTTTTGTTCGGGTTCGTCGCCCTGCTGTTCATCGGGACCGGGTTTTACCAGTCCTGGAACACGGCGCTTGCGATCTTCAACATGGGGCTGGTTTCGGCGATCATGGCTTTGGGCGTGAATATGCAATGGGGCTATGCCGGGCTGTTCAATGTCGGCATCGTGGGCTTTGTCGCGGTTGGCGGGCTGGCCGCCGTTCTGGTCTCGATGCCGCCGGTGCCCGAGGCCTGGAATGCCGGTGGCCCGCGCATGGTGCTGGCGATGCTGGCGGGGGCGGCGACCATTGCGTCGGCCATCATGGTCTGGAAACGCCTGCCGCGCGGCCTGATCCGCACCGTGGCGTTGCTGGCCGTTCTGATTGCGGGCTATGTGATCTACCGGGCGCTGTTCGATCCGGCCCGCGATGCCATCGAAAGTGTCAATCCGGCGCTGTCGGGCTATCTGGGCGGGCTTGGCCTGCCGATCGTGCTGGCCTGGCCGGTGGGCGGGCTGTTTGCTGCGGGCGCGGCCTGGCTGGTGGGCAAGACGGCGCTTGGCCTGCGCTCGGACTATCTGGCCATCGCCACGCTCGGCATTGCCGAGATCCTGATCTCGATCATGAAAAACGAGGATTGGCTTGACCGCGGCGTCAAGAACGTGACCGGCCTGCCGCGCCCGGTGCCCTATGAGATCGACCTGCAAAACAGCAGCTGGTTCAACAATCTGGCCGATAGCCTGGGCACCAATGTGGTGAGTTTTTCGTCGGTCTTCGTAAAACTGAGCTATTCCGCGCTGTTCATTGTCGTGCTGTTGACGCTGATCTGGTTCAGCCAGAAGGCGCTGCATTCACCCTGGGGCCGGATGATGCGGGCGATCCGCGACAATGAGGTCTCCTCGGCGGCGATGGGCAAGAACATCACGGCGCGGCATTTGCAGATCTTCGTCCTTGGATCGGCCGTTGTCGGGCTGGCGGGGGCGATGATGACAACGCTGGATGGGCAATTGGTGCCCTCCAGCTACAACCCGCTGCGCTTTACCTTTCTGGTCTGGGTGATGGTGATCGTGGGCGGGTCGGGCAATAATTGGGGCGCGGTTCTGGGCGGGTTTCTGATCTGGTGGTTGTGGATTCAGGTCGAGCCCATTGGCCTGGGGCTGATGCAGTTCATCACCGCCGGAATGGCGGAGGACAATCCGCTGCGCGACCGGATGATCGATTCGGCAGCCCATATGCGATTGCTGACGATGGGGGTGTTCTTGTTGCTGATGCTGCGATTCAATCCGCGCGGATTGATTCCCGAGAAATAGGCGGGCGGGACGCAATTTCGAAATTGCGTGAAAAGGGCTTTGCAAAGCCCTTGCAAAAGGCGCTTCGAAGCGCCTTTTCCCCGCGCTCAAGGCAAAGTAAGCCAGTCGGCAATATCGGGCAGCTCTGGACGGAAATAGAGGATGATGCGGCCCTCGGGCGGGGCCTTGGCAGTTGCCGCCAGCGCCGGATCATGGTCGAACACCTGCCAGCCTGCCGACAGCCAGCTCACCAGCCCAACGCCTTGCGCAGCATGTTGAGCGCCATCACCATGATGAACACCGCAAAGACCCGTTTCAGGGGCCTGGGGTCCATCGCATGGGCCAGCCGCACGCCCCAGGGCGCGGTGATCAGGGTCATGGCAACCACGATGGCAAACGCCACCAGATTGACCTGGCCCACAGTAAAGGGCGGCCTGCCCGGCCCGTCGCCTCCCACAAACAGAAAGCCCAGAACCGACGGCACCGCAATGATCACGCCAAAGCCCGCGGCGGTGGCCACGGCATTGTGGATGGGGCGGCCATAAAGGCTCATCAATGGCACGCCAAAGCTGCCGCCGCCGATGCCCATCAGGACCGACAAAAACCCCAGAATGGGCGAAATGACGATGCGGATGAGACCGGTGGGCATTGCATCCCCCAACCGCCAATCGGCGCGGCCAAAGCCGAAATAGAGGCCGATGCAAATGCCCAGAACGCCGAAAATACCCATCAGGATCTCGGAGCGCAGCCCGCTGGCCGCGATCACGCCCAGAGCCGCGCCAATGGCAATGCCCGGCCCCCAGGATCGCAGGATGGCCCATTCCACCGCGCCTTTGCGGTGATGCGCCAGAACCGACCGCAGCGAGGTGATAATGATGGTCGCCAGCGAGGTCGCCAGCGATATCTGGATAAGTTCCGGCGTGTCATAGCCAAGCGCCGAGAAGGCAAAATAGAAGGCCGGCACCAGAATGATACCGCCGCCCACGCCCAGAAGCCCGGCAACCACGCCCGCGAAGGCACCGATGGCCAGTATAAGCAGCAGGAGCGGCAGAAACTCGGACAGGTCGGGCATGGCGTGCAATTTCCGGGCTGGAGGGTGCGGGCAGATAAGCAGAGGCGGGCGGGAATGGAAAGCGGGCTCAGGCGGCGAAGCGGCGAATGGCACCAAGGCCTGCCTCGATCACCTCGGGGCCGGCACCGGGCCGGTGGGCGCGTTCAGACAGCACCCGTTTCCAGTGCCGCGCACCGGGGCGCCCCGCAAACAGGCCCAACATATGCCGGGTGATCTGGTTGAGCCGGCCACCGCCGGCCAGATGCGCCTCGATATAGGGGATCATCGCAAGGGCCACATCCTCGGCGCTGCGCGCCGCTGCGGTGGCCCCGAAAATCGCGCCATCTGCGCCAAGCAGAATCCTGGCGGGCTCGTGATAGGCGGCGCGCCCGATCATCACCCCATCCATGCCCGCGCCCAGATGGGCCTGGGCCTGATCGAGCGAGCCAACCCCGCCATTCACCGACAGATGCAGATGCGGAAAATCTGCTTTCATGGCGTGAACCAGCGGATAATCCAACGGCGGCACATCGCGGTTTTCCTTGGGGCTGAGACCTTGCAACCAGGCCTTGCGGGCATGAATGGCAAACCGGGTCACGCCGGCTGCGCTGACGGTTTCAAGAAATCTCGGCAGCACCTGGGCCGGATCCTGATCATCGACGCCGATGCGGCATTTCACGGTAATCTCGACGGGGGCGGCGGCAATCATCGCGGCGACGCATTCGGCCACCAGCGTGGGGCGTTCCATCAACACCGCGCCGAACGCGCCCGATTGCACCCGATCCGAGGGGCAGCCGATATTCAGGTTGATCTCATCATAGCCGAAATCGGCCCCGATCCGTGCCGCCGCCGCCAATTGTGCGGGATCGGAGCCGCCCAGTTGCAGGGCCACGGGATGCTCGGACGGGTCAAAGGCCAGCAACCGGTCACGGTCGCCATGGATCAGCGCCGGGGCTGTCACCATTTCGGTATAGAGCAGCGCGTGGCGGGTCATCAGCCGATGGAAATAGCGGCAATGCCGGTCGGTCCAGTCCATCATCGGGGCGACGGACAGCTTGGCGCTTGCGCTGAGCTTCGAGTTTTCGGCCTGATCCATAATTTAGCTCCGAGACCGATTGCCTGTCCACATTCGGCATTTTGCCATTCGGGCCGAATTTCCGTTTGATTTACACCATATGCCGAAAAACAAAAGGCCATGCGACCGCCTTGGTCGCAATTCCGGAACGCCACCGCAAGAATGGCGCCATCGCGTGGCGCGCACATGGCCCGGTCATGCGACGTTAACAAACTGGCCGTAGCGCCAAAATCTGTCCAGTATGTTCAATCGGAACTGAACATCTTTTTGCGAGTGCCGGATGAAGAAGACCATTTTTTCAACCAAGGGGCTGACCAAGGTCTATGGTGAGGGGCGTTCGGCCGTTCATGCCCTGCGCGGCGTCGATCTGGACATTCCCGAAGGTGAGATTGTCGTCCTTCTCGGCCCCTCCGGCAGCGGCAAGTCCACGCTTTTGAACATCATCGGAGGCCTGGACCGCGCCACCGAAGGCGACGCCTTTTTTCAGGACCGGAACCTGTCGCAGATGACGGACAGACAACTGACCCGCTACCGCCGGGATCACGTCGGGTTTGTCTTTCAGTTCTACAATCTGATGCCCAGCCTGACCGCCCATGAAAATGTCGAGCTGGTGACCGAGATTGCCCGCGATCCGATGGATCCGGGCGAGGCCCTCAACCTTGTCGGCCTGCGCGACCGGATGGATCATTTCCCGGCGCAATTGTCCGGCGGTGAACAGCAGCGCGTGGCAATTGCGCGGGCCGTCGCCAAGAACCCCACGGTTCTGTTTTGCGATGAACCGACAGGCGCGCTGGACAGCATGACCGGGCGCGCGGTGCTGAAAGTTCTGCGCGACGTGAACCAGAAACTGGGTGCCACGGTGCTGATCGTCACCCATGCCGCCAGCCAGGCCGCGATGGCCGACCGGGTTGTCCATTTCGCCGATGGCCGCGTGCGAGACATTGTGGTGAACAGCACAAAGCTTACCCCCGAGGAGATCGACTGGTGAGCCCGCTTGACCACAAGCTGTTGCGCGATCTGTGGCGCATGAAGGGCCAGGCCATTGCCATCGGGATGGTGATTGCGGTCGGTGTCGCGATGCTGGTGATGATGTCGGGGCTGGTCACGTCGCTGAACGAAACCCGGTCCGCCTATTACGAGCGTTACCGTCTGGCGGATATGTTCGCCCCCGTGACCCGCGCGCCCGACCGGCTGGTGCAGCGGCTGGCGGCGATTGACGGGGTAAGCGCGGTCGAACCGCGCGTCACCGGCAGGGCTCTGATAGATCTGGCCGGCGTTGATTTACCGGTGCAGGCGCAGGCGGTATCGCTGCCTGATCTGCGCGCGCCCCGGCTGAACGATGTCTTTTTGTCGGACGGGCGGATGATCGACAGCGACCGGGTTGATGAAATCCTTTTGCTTGCATCCTTCGCCGACGCGCATGGCTTGCGCCCCGGCGACCGCATATCCGCGACCATGAACGGTGCGCGGCGCAGTTTTCGGATCGTGGGTCTGGCCCAGGCCCCCGAATTTCTTTATACGACCGCGCCTGGCGAAGTGATCCCCGATGATGCGCGTTTTGGTGTCATCTGGATGAGCCGTTCGGCGCTGGCCGCCGCCTATGACATGGACGGCGCGTTCAACGAGGCGCTGCTGTCCTTGTCGCGCGGCACCAATGAGGCGGCCGTATTGGATGCGGTCGACCGCATTCTGGACCCCTATGGCGGCACCGGATCCTATCCGCTGGCTGATCAGATCTCGAACCGCTTCCTCAGCCAGGAGATCATCGGGCTGGCGGGAGCGGCGATCAGCGTGCCGCCGATCTTTCTCGCTGTGGCGGCGTTCCTGCTTTATATCGTGATCAATCGCATGGTGCAGTCCGAGCGCGAGGAAATCGGATTGATGAAGGCCTTCGGTTACACCGATTTCGAAACCGGCGCGCATTATTTCAAGATGGTGATTGTGATTGCAATCGGCGGTGCCCTGGCCGGGTGCCTGTTGGGTATCGCGGGGGGCCGGGCGCTGATCCAGTTCTATGCCAATTATTTCAAGTTCCCGTTTTTGGTGTTCCAGCTTGATCCGGCGTCATTTGTCACCGGCGTCAGCGTCAGCATTCTGTCGGCATCCGTCGGCGGGCTGATGGTGTTGCGCTCTGTCTTTGCGCTGACGCCTGCGACCGCAATGCGGCCCCCGGCCCCGCCCGATTACAGCCGGTCAGGCCATATTGGGCGCTGGATCGGGGCCTGGCTGGATCAACCCTCGCGCATGGTATTGCGCCGCATCACGCGCCAACCCGGACGCATGGCGGGCGCGATGATCGGTATCGCCTCGGGCATGGCGCTCAGCGTGTCGATGATCACGATCTTTGTCGGTTATGACCGCGCCATCGAACTGACCTTCAATGTCATCGACCGCAGCGATGTGACGGTCGGCTTTACCCATGCGGTCGCTGATTCCACGATATTCGAGTTGCGGCGGATGCCGGGCGTGACCCTGGTGGAACCCGTGCGCCATGTGCCTGCGGTGTTGCGCAACGGGCTCAACACCTATCGCGGAACTGTCTCGGGCCTGATGCCGCAGGCGCAGCTGTTTCGCGCCCTGGATGCCGATCTGGGCGTCATTGCCCTGCAGGGGCGCGGCATTGTTCTGTCCACGGCGCTGGCCGGCATTCTGGACATCCGGCCCGGTGAAATGCTGACGGTCGAGATCCGCGAAGGCCGCCAGCCTGACCTGCAGATCCCGGTAACGGCGGTGGCCGAAAGCCTGCTTGGCGCGCCCGCTTATATGGAACTGGGTGCCCTGAACCGCGCCTTGCGGGAACCAAACCGCGTCTCGGGGGCCTATCTGTCGATAGATCAGGACCGCGCCCAGGATATCTACCGGGCCTTGCAGAATATGCCGACGGTCGCGGGAGTCAGCCTGACATCGGACGCCGAAGCTGCAATTGTGACCTTGATGAATTCCGGTGCCGGGGCAATTCGCTATGTCATGGGGGCAATTGCCTTTGTGATTACCTTTGGCATCGTCTACAACGCCGCCCGCATTGCCTATGCCGAGCGGTCCCGCGATCTGGCAAGCCTGCGGGTGATCGGCTTTACCAGGGGTGAGACCGCGTTCGTATTGTTGGGGGAACTTGCGGTCGTGACCATGGTTGCGCTACCGCTTGGCAGTGTCATGGGCTATTATCTGTCCTTCGGTATCGCGGCCGGATTCTCCAGCGAGCTTTACCAGATCCCGGCGTATTTCGACCCGGCCAGTTATGGGTTTGCCGCGATGGTGGTGATCGGTGCGGCTGTCACCTCGGGCTGGTTGGTGAAACGCGATATCGACCGGGCTGACCTGGTCCTGGCCCTGAAAACGAGAGAGTAGCAGCCATGGCCAAAGCAAAGAAACGATCGCGCCTGATTCTGACCACGATTACCGTGCTGCTGGTTGCGGGCGCATTGGCGGTGGCATTCTGGCCCAGACCCATGATGGTTGATATGGGGGACGTGACGCGCGCAGCCATGCGCCTGACAATAAATGAGGAAGGCCGCACACGGGTGCGCGACGCCTATATTGTCTCGACCCCTGTGGCCGGGCAGTTGCAGCGCGTCACCGTGCAGCCCGGCGACCAGGTCATCCGGGGTGAAACCATCGTCGCCAATATGCGCCCGACCAACCCCGCCGCGCTGGACGTGCGCAACCGCGAACAGGCCATTGCCGCCGTCAATGCCGCCGAAGCGGCGCTGCGGGTTGCGCGCGCCGATCTGAATGCGGCGCTGGCCAATCTTGATCTGGCGCAAGCGGAATTTTCCAGAACGGAACAATTGGTGGAACGCGGCATAGAGACCGGTGCCGCACTTGACCGCGCCCGGCAGACCGCCCGCGTGGCGCAGGCAAATGTTGATACTGCCGAGGCCGCAATCTCGATGCGCGAGGCCGAGATTGCCAATGCGCGGGCGCAACTGATCGGGTTCGACGATCAGCGCCTTGCCGCGGCCATCGGGAATGCCTCCGACGACATCCCGCTTTATGCCCCGGCCGATGGCCGTATCCTTCGGATCATCCAGCAAAGTGCGACATCACTGCCTGCCGGCGCGCCGATCATGGAAATCGGCGACATCGCCAATGATCTGGAAGTGGTGGTCGATCTGCTGTCAACGGACGCGGTGCAGGTCTCTGTGGGCGATCCGGTGATCATTACAGATTGGGGCGGATCAACGGATCTGTCGGGCGAAGTGATCCGGGTCGATCCGTTTGGAATAACACGGTTTTCGGCCCTTGGCGTGGAAGAACAACGCGTGAATGCCGTGATCGCATTTTCCGATCCGCCCGATCACTATACCGGCCTCGGCCATGGGTTTCGAGTGGAGACCCGGATCATTGTCTGGGAGGCGGAAGACACGCTGATTGTCCCTGCCAGCGCGCTTTTTCGAAGCCGCGACAGTTGGTCGGTATTTGTCGTCTCTGACGGTATCGCCCTGTTGCGCGCGATCGAGATCGGCCCGAATAACGGCATCGAGGCGCAGGTGACGCGCGGATTGTCCGAGGGCGAGCGCGTGATCCTCTACCCGTCTTCCGGCCTGTCCGAAGGGATGCGCGTCGCGGAGCGCGTGATCAATTGATGGGCCTCGCGCAGGCTCGGACCGCCTAAGCCGTCGCCAGAATCGCCAGACCAAGCAGCACCACCCCGCCGCCAAGCCCCGGCTTGATATTCGGTGCGCATTTCGGCCAGCGAATACAGACCGTCCTGATCGGTATCCATTTCATGCGCCAGCGCGGCCCCGGTTATGGCCAATATGCCAATGGCAACGGCACCAGCCAGAAGTTCGAGTTTCATGGTGAGAATTCCTTGTTCGGTGTTGATCCGCGGCAGCGCTGCCGCCCGCTGACAGGAAGACGCCGGAAAGCACCGGCATTTCAGATTTCTGAAGGAAAAACCTTTCGGTGGAAGCCCGCAAAGCGCCGGATTGCGATTCTCCGCCGGGGCGCGGCGCGCGGCACTATCGCTTTCTAGGGGCCGCATTGGCGCGGCGCCCCACTATCCCGATCGCGATCAGCGCGATCGCCCCGGTGCCATAGAGGATCAGCATCCAGGTCGGCAGATAGAAGGTCATGTAGACATCCCAGCCGATCCAGCTGAGGCTTCTTGTCACCAGCGAGGGCGTGCCGGTGAGCGACCCACCCAGGGTTCCGGTGATCGTGATGACGATCGCGCCGATGGTGGCCAGCGAGAAGGTGATCCAGCGCTGAGCGCCGTCAAACAGGTGCCGGCGGAAGCGGTAGCCAAGCACGGTCATCACGCTCCAGTAGCTCAGCGTCCAGGTCGCCAGCAGGATATGGTTGCGCCCCAGAGGCGATTGCGTGATTGCCGACCACGGATAGATTGTAAGCCCCAGCCCGTAGGTGACAAAGCCCGCCAGCGTTCCCAATGCGGCCAGCGGCCAGATCGCCTTTTGCAGTTGCACGGCGATATTG
Organism: Alterinioella sp.; assembly: GCF_058343375.1. Taxonomy (NCBI): domain Bacteria; kingdom Pseudomonadati; phylum Pseudomonadota; class Alphaproteobacteria; order Rhodobacterales; family Paracoccaceae; genus Alterinioella; species Alterinioella sp. Next base: position 34,678 of record NZ_JBTUJH010000015.1, on the reverse strand, counting down.
GAATCCGAGAAGCTGCGGATCACGATGAACAGATAGGCCGTCACCCACAAAGCGACCGGAAAATGCGCAACGAGAATGTGATAGACCGGGCTGAGCGACCATTGGGCAGCACCTTCCACGGCCAGCGCGACCCCGCCGCCCGCGCTATGGGCCAGGGCCGCAGCGGTTGCCAGCAGTGTCACGGCCCCGGCCGCCATACCGATCCGGGCACCGCGCGTCCTCCATTCAAAGCGTTTCATCTTGCCTTCCTTTCCGGCATTGGTGATTGGGTCAGCGCTTGTCAACTGGTGGGTCATAGCTGTTCCTCGCGGCGGCGCATCAGCAGGTTGACGTTGATCCCAAGGCCCACGATCAGGCCAAGGCTGACGACAAGCGTCCAGATCCACTGGGCGCGGATCTCCTCGGCAAATTCCATCTGCACGCCGTAGATCGCCAGCTGTTCCTCGCTGTGGCGGGAAGCCACCGGGACACGGGCCGCGATACGGTCGGCACCGGGATGTTGTTGGGCATCGGTCAGACGGCCCCAGGTGACCTGTCCGGGGTAGAAGGTGGTGATTTCGGTCCAGGGCTGGCTCCAGTCCGGCTCGGTTCCCGGCTCGATGCGTTCGGCGACCAGTTGGGCGGGTTGTTCCAACCCCAGGGATACCGGCAAGGTGACGTAGTGCCAGCGCATGGTCGACGCGTTGCGGAACACCGCGAATGCCAGATCGTAATTGCCGCCATCGCGGAAAATCTTGTCATCATCGGGATTGCCGGTATCCATGTCGCGCACCAGGGTCACGTCCCAGAACCCGTTGCGCCAGCGCGCAGCGGCGGGTTGAGCCACATCGCCGCGCGATCCCTCAGCGGGGCGCAGATAACGCCGCGGGATGGTGTCGCCGTTTTGCCAATCCAGGCTCGGGTCAAACGCAATAGCGGTTTCGGCGCTGAGGTAATAGATGTCGTTGAACCCGACATCCCCGGCGAGGACCGCCTCCAGCGACAGCGCCGGGCTGCCCGCGACCTCCGGGTTGAACATGTATCTTGGCTGGCCGGTTTCGCTATCAAAATTGGTGCTATAGGGACCGGTGCCAGCATCGCCGCTGCGTTCTTCGGCGACAAAGCCGTCATCGGCCAGGCCGATCGGGTTGGACCGGCTTGAACGCCATTGCCACAGGTCGATGAACTGGCCCGCTTCGCGCAGCGCCTCGAGTTCGCTTTCAGACCGGACCGAGTCGAAATCATTCGGATCAATGCGCGATGACGGCACGTATTTGGTGCGCTCCTCCTCGGAGTCCGGCGCGCCGGTGAAGGTCGTCAACCTGTCACCGATGGTGATATAGCCGCCATAGCGCGAAAACAGCGGCACCGAGCCGTCATCGATCATCATGGCCACCCGGTCTTCGGTCAGGAAATCAGGGTCGGGCCCCAATGTTCCACCGCCGCGCCGGATCCATTCACCATCCTGGTAGACCAGCACATCATTGAAGATGGCGGGGCGTTGCGTCGGCCACCGGTAGCGAAACCAGATCCGTTCCCCATCATAGGCGGCCCGCACTTGCAGCGTGCTGGTCAATTCATCGGGAATGACGATGTTGCGTTCGGGGTCGTCCTGGACGATGCCCGTGCCATGCGTGGCCCAGCCCAGAACCAGCAGGCCCGCGAAGATCGCCACCGAGACAGCGAGATATGACGTTGGTTGCTTCATCTTCTTTCCATTCTCTCATGGCCCTGTGGCCCCTTGCGAGGCGTGTCACTGGTGCCTGTATTCAAAAATATGCTCGATCACATGCCCGCCATCGGGCACGCCGCCATGCATTCGCGCCTCCTCCGAGCCGGGCCGAAAGCCGCGCAGCATCTCGGCCGGCAGAACCGCGGAATATATCGTCACATTGTCGACGATGACGACATCGCTGGAGCTTTGCGCGTTCCGGGCGCTGGCAAAGACCAGAAGCCGCGCGCCCATTTTTCCGAAAGGCCGGGACATTACATTGATCATTGCCGGTCTTTCCCTCTCCCCAGGTGAATGTGAGGCCCGCGCCTCTCATGATCAGACAGACGCGCGCCGCCGCGGGGGATTACAGATTTTCCTGGTGAGCGTGAAAAACAACGCCGCGCGCGGGCCGGCCGGGGCGCATGGGTTGGCGCTTGCTGTTCATTCGGGCCGGCTATTTGGCGCGGCAGCTGCAATCGTCAAGCGGGGCCGTGTCACCGGGTGCGGCATCGGGCGATATGCCAAGCCCCAGATCCAGCAGCACCGCCACGTCGCGCCGGGTTATGGCCAGCATCCGTTCGGCATCATCGATGCCCAGGCCGCAAATGGCGGCGGCGGCGGCCAGCGTCTGGCCTTCAAATTCGGTCAGGTAAAACAAGTCACGTCGCAGCAAGGCATCGCTGGCCTGCAAGTCCTTGCGGCAGCCGCAGAACAGGGCGTCCAGAACCTTGCGAAGCTCAGAATTCCCCTGAGATCCCGGCAGATCATACCCGGAACAGGACCGGTTCGAAAACGTCATTGATCGCCACCTCCCTCGATATTCGGGCCGCAATACCCCTTCATCCGGCAGACGCTCCTTGACCGGAAATGTTACAGCGACGGTGTGTCAGATGGCGTTTTTTCGCCTGCACAGCGCGATACCTCGTCGGGGTTTTCGCAACCGGCGGGCGGGCAGGAACAATCCTCAAAACCATGCTTGCAGCAATATCCACAATGTCCCAGCAGCGCATCGCCCAGCGCGGCGCGGGCGCGGTGCAGGCGCACGGCCAGCGTTCCCGGCTTCAGCCCCAGATCTGCGGCGACGCTGGCGCGATCTTCCTCGTCGATATCGATCCGGTAGATCAGCTCGCCATCCGCGGGGCGCAATCCTGGCACCAATCCCTTCACGCAGCCGCAGATCCGGGCCATCGCTTCAGAGGAGTCCACGGCTTCCTCTGCCGACTGTGTTTCGATTGCAAAGGCATCGCCCAGCCGCTTGCGCCGCCCGGTCTTGCGATAATGGTCATTCAGGGCCGAGCGTAAAACCGAATAGAGCCAGGCATCCATCCGATCCGCTTGGCGCAGTTGATCCTTGCGGGCCAGAACCCGAATGCAGAATTCCTGCAACACATCCTCGGCATCGGCGCGATTGCCAAGGCGTTTGACCAGAAACCCAAGAAACGCGGACCGCCCGGAAAGCAACGCGTGATCGAGCCCGTCACCAGTATGTGCCGAAGATGTGGAACTTTCCATGACAGCCGATACACCCCCGGTTCCTGTGGTCCGGCCGGGCGCTCATGCAAACAGCATCGGGCATTCACGCGCGCATTTGTTACGCATGATGATGTAGATCAGATGCAGCGTGCCCAGCCCGGCAAGCAGGCAGAAAAACGAGATATAAGCATAGCGCAGGAATACGATATCCACAACGACGACCGCCACGATGGTCAGCGCAAACCAGCGCATATGCAGATAGGTCGAGATCGCCGGTGCCGCAATGATCAGGAACAGGTAGATTGAAAAAGTCAGCTCTCTGGGCATCAGATAGTCAAGGATCATGGTGCCCTCATAGGCCAGCGAGTTCCGGTTGACCGACACTTCGATCCAGTCAGGGTTGAGCAGATGCGGCACATAAAGCGCCAGGCCAAAGGCCAGCCCGCCCACCGACATCGCCAGCAACCAGGGCTTTCTGGTGCTTTCGGGCGGCTCAAGCACATAGGTCGCCAGCGGAATCCAGAACGGCCACATGAACCAGGTGAAAAAGATGAACCCGAGCGCACCCAGCAATGTCGTTCCCGGATCACCGGTATTGACGCCCCACCAGACATTGCCCTCCATGAATTGCTGCACACCGGCAAAAAGCGGCATCAATGCCACCGGCAGATAGCGCTTGTTGATCTGCCACGCCTTGGTAATGGCGACCCCGCCCCCGACGATGAGAATGGCGCTGGCGGCGAAACTGACGGTCTGCGAAAGGCACATGGAACAGGGTCTCCGGGGACGTGGTGTGGGCGGATCGGTCCGATCCCTGGGGCGTTCGATCAGATTAGGAAGTTGCATCCGGGTTGTCACGGGCCAAGTTTCGCACCCCTGACTGTCAGCCAGCCACAAACGGCGTCACCAAAACCCGCGACCCAAGATCAAGCCCGGCCACCCCGTCAGATCCGGAGTTTCAGTCTCTGCTACAAGAGAGTGCTCCGCAGACCGTAACCCTATCCTGACAGGGACCGTCATGGTATTTGTCGAAACGCTTCCAGGGGAGATACAAGACAGCTTTTCCTGTTTGACAACAACTCGCTGCATGTTTGGATTCAGGTTGATCCAGATATTCTTTGCGCTGCAAATATCCCGGGGGTGTGGGGGCTGGCCCCCACCCGGATCGACGCGCGACAGCGCGGCGAGGCTCAGTTTTCCTGCGCTGCCCGTTCGGCTTCAATCGCGCGCCAGGCGGCGACGTTTCGCTGATGTTCTGCCAGGGTTACGGCAAAGGCATGCCCACCTGACCCATCCGCCACAAAGAAGATATAATCGGTCTCGGCCGGGTTCACAGCCGCCTCGATCGCGGCACGCCCGGGGTTGGCTATCGGCGTCGGCGGCAATCCGTCGATGCGATAGGTGTTCCAGGGATTGCCCGCATTATCAATTTCACTTTGCCGGATGCCGCGCCCCAAAAACCCCCGCCCTTCGCTTTCGCCATATATGATCGTCGGGTCGGTTTGCAATCTGATCCCCTGGCGCATGCGGTTCGCGAACACACCCGCCACCTGATTGCGCTCAGAGCTGACGCCGGTTTCCTTCTCGATAAGCGAGGCCAGAATCAACGCCTCCTGCACAGTCGCGATCGGCAGGTCATCCGCGCGCCCGGCCCAGGCGGCAATCAGGATGGCGGTTTGCGCCTCGGCCATTCGGGTCAGCAGCTCTGATATCACAGTGCCGCGCGCCACTTCATAGGTATCGGGGGCCAGCGTGCCCTCGGGTGGCAGATCAACCACATCATCGACCAGAAAATCCGCCCCGCGCAGACCTTCCACAATCTGCCAGACCGTCATTCCTTCGGGGACCACCACACGGTAGACAATCGGCACTGTGCCGGCGACCAGCGCAGCATAGGCCTCGGGCACCGGATCGCCGGATCCAAACACCGCCAGATCGACCTGCTCGCCGGTTCCCGGCACCCTTTCGCGCAGGCGCATTTCGCCGTTGCCCTGCCCCCGGATAACGTAGGTGGCGGTATAGCGGAAGGTCGATCGCCCGCCCGAAGTTACAATCGCAAGCACCTCAGCCATCGACACCCCGGCCGCGATCTCATAGGTGCCAAACCGCAAATCCTCGGCCTGTTCGGTATAGCGCGCACCAAGACGAAACAGCGTCGGGCTGGAAATGACACCGGCCGCAAACAGGTTTTCCGAAACCTCCGCCAGGCTGGCACCCGGTGCCACCTCAAAGAAAACGGCCTGTTCCAGCGGCCCGGGTTCGACGAATTGCCGCTGCCCCCAGGCAATCGCCCCGGCAAAGGCGATGAACGCCACGATAAGAAGGCTGAACCCGTTGGCCGCAATGTGCTTCCACATCAGTCTGTCACCTTGCCCAGGAGCAGGCTGGCATTGGTGCCGCCAAATCCGAAACTGTTGCTCAGCGCGACATTGATCTTGCGTTCGCGTTTGACATTCGGTGCCAGATCCAGCGTCGATGTGATGTCCGGGTTGTCCAGGTTGATGGTCGGCGGAGCCACCTGATCGCGGATCGCCAGGATGCAGAAAATCGCCTCCACCGCGCCGGCCGCGCCCAGAAGATGCCCGATCGAGGATTTGGTCGAGGACATGGTGGCCCCCGCCACCGCATCGCCCAACAGCCGCTCCACCGCGCCAAGCTCGATCGTGTCGGCCATGGTCGAGGTGCCATGCGCATTGATATAGTCGATATCGCCCGGGCTCAGCCCGGCCCGATCCAGCGCCGCTTTCATCGACCGAAACCCGCCATCGCCATCCTGCGATGGTGCGGTGATGTGATAGGCATCCCCCGACAGCCCATAGCCCAGAACCTCGGCATAGATCCTGGCACCGCGCGCGCGTGCGTGCTCATATTCTTCCAGCACCACAACGCCCGCGCCCTCGCCCATGACAAAGCCGTCACGATCGGCATCATAGGGGCGGCTGGCTTTTTGCGGATTATCGCCGCGATTGGTGGACAGCGCCTTGCAGGCATTGAACCCGGCAATTCCGATTTCGCAAATCGCCGCCTCGGCCCCGCCCGCGATCATCACTTCGGCGTCGCCCCACTGGATAAGGCGCGCCGCATCGCCAATGGCATGCGCCCCGGTCGAACAGGCGGTCACCACCGCATGATTGGGGCCCTTGAACCCGTAGCGGATCGAGACCTGCCCCGAAATCAGATTGATCAACGATCCCGGAATAAAGAAAGGCGAGACCCGCCGCGGGCCCTTTTCCTTCAGCAATATGGCGGTGTCGGCAATCGAGGACAGCCCGCCGATGCCTGATCCGATCATCACACCGGTGCGCAGCCGGTCGGCCTCATTCTCGGGCGTCCAGCCGGCATCGGTCACCGCCTGCATGGCGGCCGCCATGCCATAGAGAATGAAATCATCGACCTTGCGCCGATCCTTTGGCGACATCCAGTCATCGGGATTGAATGTGCCGTCGCTGCCATCGCCCAGAGGCACTTCGCAGGCATAGGTCGTGGCCAGATGGCTGGCGTCAAACTTTTCGATCGCCCCGGCACCCGACTGACCCGCCAGGAGCCGACCCCATGTTTCTTCCACACCGCAGGCCAACGGGGACACCATCCCCAGACCGGTGACAACAACTCGACGCATATATCCTGCCCTTCGCTTTTCAGCCTGTCGCCTAGGTGATAGCGTCAAGCGCCCCATGGGGGCAATCCCTTGGCGCATCGCCGGCACATGGGAAATGGCCGAAACGCAAAACGGCACCCCGCCCGGGATGCCGCAATGAATTTTCAGATCGTGCGAAGCTCAGGAGGCTTCGGTGATGAATTTGACGGCGTCGCCGAAGGTCTGGATCGTTTCGGCCGCGTCATCGGGAATTTCGATGCCGAACTCTTCTTCAAAAGCCATGACCAGTTCGACAGTGTCCAGGCTGTCGGCACCCAGATCGTCGATGAACGAGGCGTTCTCGGCCACTTTGTCTTCCTCGACGCTCAGGTGCTCGACAACGATTTTCTTCACGCGGTCTGCGATATCGCTCATCTTTACGATCCTCATTCAATTTTTCGAAAGCATGCCCACCGGGGCCACCCTCGTTTTTCAATGTGCCGATGTCGGCGGTGTCATGGCGCTTGATTAAAGCCCCGCTACCGTCTGACGCAAGTGCGCCCCCCGGCAAAACTGCGCCGCCTATAGCACATATCCTTGCGAAGGCAACGGGGCAATGCGCTGATTTTCGCCAAAATGGATGCCCTTCCGGCAGCCTTGCGCTTAACCAAATTGCATCTTTTCTGGCCTATCGTGACCTTCGGATGCAGCGATGCGCCCGCAATATGCGGTCGGATACCGAACCACATGTTTTGATGAAAGGTCCAGGCCATGACAGACCCGGTTCAGTTCCTGATTGCCGCGGTGGTCTACCATCCCGCAGCGCCCTATCTGGCGGTTGTTTTTTCCCTTGGCCTGCTTTCGATCGGCTTCATCGCATTCGATATCCGGGTGCGCAGATCAAAGCCTGGACAGGTGGCGAAAAACCATGCTGTGCGGGCTGGCGCTGCCCCCGCAGCGCCCATGCCGGCACCGGCTGAACACCTGGCCCTGGCCGCGATTGATCGGGTTCCGGTGCTTGATCCGGCGCGCGCAAGCCTGCTGGAACGGCTGGAGGATGTCGTCGAATGCCTGGGACAGGCGCAGCGCGTGTTGCCGGATGTGGCGCTTGCGCGGGCGCTCTGCATTCGCCCGGCTGCAGGCGATACTGGTCTGGCCGTGGATGCGCTGCAACCGTTGAACCGGGCCGAACTGGATTTCGGCGTATTTTCCTATAGCGGCGAAATTGACCTGGCGGTGATGATCCGCCCCCAGACCGGTGCCGCCACCGATCCGGAACGTCACCTGATTGACATCGCAATAAAAAAAGCTGGTGTGCCACTGATCCGCATTCCCGTTGATGCCTCTCCTGCGGCGCTTCGGACGCGCATTCAATCTGCGCTTCTGCCAGTGCCGGGCCCCGCAAGGGCCGCCTGACCCTCACTCTCTGCCGTTCCGGTCAGAAAGGCTGCCAGTTCATCGACGCCGGCATCGGCCTCGGGGACGCGGCCGCACATCAGATGCCAGACATGTGGCACGTCATGCCAGATCCGCAGCTCTGCCTGACCGCCTGCGGCCGTGATCGCCACCGCCAGGCGTTGCCCGTCATCGCGCAGAATCTCGCTCTCGCAGACCTGCACAAAGACCGGCGGCAGCCCCGACAGATCGCCCCAAAGCGGAGAAATGCGCGGCTCTGCGGAATCCTGCCCCGCCAGATAGGCCGCAACCGCGCGCCGCCCCCAGGACAGCGGCAGGATCGGATCGCGCCACCGGTTTTCCGAAAGCGACGCGCCCGACCCCGTCAGATCGGTGATCGGAGACATCAGCGCCACCGCGCGCGGCGCAGGCAAGCCCGCGCGCGCAATATCACGCAACAGCACCATCGCCAGACAGCCGCCGGCGCTGTCGCCCGCCAGCGAAATCCGGGCCGGATCATGGCCGGCCGCAAGCAGGCCGCGATAGGCAGCCAGGGCATCGTCAGGGGCGGCGGGAAAGGGATGTTCCGGGGCCAGGCGATAATTTACAAACAGCGCCCGCAGGCCCGATTTTGCCGCCAGATGCGCCACCAGATGGCGATGGCTGCGCAGCGATCCCATCACAAAACCGCCGCCATGCAGATAGATCAGCACACCATCCTGACGCTGATCCTGGCGGGTAATCCAGGTGCAGGGCACGCCACCCATATCGACCGGCACCAGCACCATATCGCGCGGCGTGCGATACAGCAGCCGCGCGTTCAGATCAAAGGCCATGCGGGCAATCGGCTGCGGCAATGGCAGCACCAATAGCGGTTTTTGCACCGTCCGTGCGATACCGTTGCACAGGCGCTGCCGGAGCGAGACCATCAGATCATCGCCATGCCGCCATTGACATGCAAGGTGGCGCCGGTGACGTAACCCGCCTCGGGTGAGGCCAGATACAGCACCGCTGCCGCAATCTCGGCCGGGCTGCCCATGCGCCCCGCCGGGATCTGGGTCAGGATCTTGCCTTTCTGATCCTCCGTCAGCTTGTCGGTCATCGCGGTTTCGATAAAGCCGGGGGCCACCGCATTGACCGTGATGCCGCGCGATGCGACCTCATGGGCCAGCGATTTCGACATCCCGATCATGCCCGCCTTGGAGGCCGCGTAATTGGCCTGACCGGGGTTGCCCGTGGTTCCCACCACGGAGCTGATATTGACGATCCGGCCCCATCGCGCCTTCATCATCGGGCGCAACACGCCACGGCAGAGCCGCATGGTGGAGGTCAGGTTGACCTCGATCACAGAGGCCCATTCCTCGTCCGACATCCGCATGAACAGGTTGTCGCGGGTGATGCCGGCATTATTGACCAGCACATCGACCGATCCCATTGCGTCCGCCGCTGTCTTGGGCAAGGCCTGCACCGCCTCGGAATCGCTCAGATTGCAGGGCAGCACATGGGCGCGCTCGCCCAGTTCATCGGCCAATGCCTGCAACGGATCAATCCGCGTGCCGGACAGGCCGAGTGTTGCGCCCGCACCATGCAATACCCGCGCAATCTCAGCCCCGATGCCGCCAGATGCGCCAGTTACCAAAGCGTTTTTTCCTGTCAGATCAAACATGTTCGTCCTTTTCTTAAACCACCGCCCTTGAACCCGACCGGTGGATGGGTCTCTGTGTCACACGGCCCCGGCGCTCAGGCCGTGGCGAAAGCCTCAGCCGCCGCGCGGACTTCTTCGGGTGTGCCGAGCGTCCGATAAGTCAGCGATTTGTCGATCCGGCGCACCATGCCGGTCAAGGCCTTGCCGGCCCCGATTTCCCAGGTCTCGGAGACTCCGTTCTCGGCCATCCACAGCACGCTTTCGCGCCAGCGCACCGACCCGGTGACCTGCTGCACCAGGCTGTTGCGTATGATCATCGGCGAGGTTTCGGCCACCGCGCCGACATTGACCACGACGGGCACTTTCGGCGGCGATATATCAACATGGCTCAGCGCTTCGGCCATGGCTTCGGCGGCGGGTTCCATCAATTCGCAATGGAACGGAGCAGAGACCGGCAACAGCAGCGCCCGCCTGGCCCCTTGAGCCTTGGCAATCTCGATGGCGCGTTCCACGGCCCTGCGGTGGCCCGAGACCACCACCTGACCGGGATCATTGTCATTGGCGGCCGAACAGACCAGCCCATCGGCGGCGGCGGCCTCGGCCACTTTCTGCACGGTGGCAAAATCGAGCCCCAGAAGCGCGGCCATCGCGCCTTCACCCACCGGCACCGCCTGCTGCATGGCGCGGCCCCGGATCCGCAACAGACGCGCGGTATCTTCCAGGCTGAGGGCCCCCGCCGCACAAAGCGCCGAATATTCCCCCAGGGAATGACCGGCCACGAAACTTGCCGCCTCGACGGTGACACCCTCGGCCGCCAGCGCCGCCATGACCGCAAGCGAGGTCGCCATCAGCGCCGGTTGCGCATTCTGCGTCAGGGTCAGATCATCCTGCGCGCCATGCCAGATCAGCGCCGACAGATCTTCGCCCAGGGCCTCGTTGACCGCGTCAAACACCGCCTTTGCCGCTGGATATTCCTGTGCCAGGGCCTGACCCATGCCGATGGTCTGGGCCCCCTGGCCCGGAAAAAGAAATGCTCTGGTCATGGCTGTTGCCGCCCCCTCATGGCTCTTGATATCCTAGTTTACCGGGCTAGCGCATGACGATGCATTTCGCAATTGCGAAGCGGTGCGTGGGGCCGCTGGATTGGGGCCGCTGGATTGGGCTGCCGATCAGGTCAGGGTGAAACTGGGCACCGGCGGGCCTTCGCCGGGATAGAGTTCCTGAAACAGTTTTGGAGACAGCGCCCGCCAGCTCAGCAGCAGATGGCCCTGAAACCATTTCCGGCTGACCCGATCGGGCCGGGCCATGACCTGATTGAACCGCATTATGGATTTGGTGACAAAAAAAACATCGGGGGCGGCGGCGATCAGGAACGGACGTTCCCCAGGGGGCAGGCGCAGCCCCGGGGCGTTAACGTCCTGATCCCACCATGTCCAAAGTTCGCCATGCGCCAACAGGCAGGGGCCGCAGGGCAGCTCTGCCCGCGATATTTCGGGCAAGGCAAGGGTCGCAGCCAGTGCGCGCACGCCCATCCAGGTCAAACCCTTTGCCACCCTGCCCCCATTATCTTCCGGATCGAAGCTATTCTAGCATTTTGATGGCTTCACGCATAATCCGGCCATCGCCACTGGATTACGTTAGGTCATCCAACTCTTGAAAATCAACATAAATCGCTGATAAACAGTATATATACAGGCGTTCAGGTCCCGCAACGCTGCCCTCCGGTCAGGCCGCCGAGGGGCGCGAATCGCTTGCGCAGAGGCCCATTGCCCCCCTGACCCGCCATAATGGACATGCCACCGCCCCGGCCGTCGATCACCTCGGGGATCATGGGCTGCCGCCTGGCTGTGGGCGCGCGGGGAAAGCGCTTGATCTCGCCGTTGACTTGGCTATAAGGCGGGCTTCCTCTGCTGATGCTTTGCACCGGCGTGGTCTCTCGTGGTCGGGGGCAGAGGATCAACCCCGACCTTTGAAACACGCCTTAGAAAATGACTGGAGACCCCATGCCTCTTTATGAGCATGTGATGATTGCGCGTCAGGACCTGTCCAACACGCAAGCCGAAGGCCTTATCGAACATTTCGGCACCGTTTTGTCGGACAATGGCGGCACCGTCATTGACCACGAATACTGGGGCGTCAAGACGATGGCCTACAAGATCAACAAGAACCGCAAGGGCCATTACGCCTATATCCGCACCGATGCGCCTTCGGCCGCCGTGCAGGAGATGGAGCGCCTGATGCGCCTGCATGATGATGTGATGCGCGTTCTGACCATCCGGGTCGATGAACATGCCGAGGGCCCTTCGGCCCAGATGCAGAAACGTGATGAACGCGACACCCGTCGCGAACGCCGCTGAATTTCAGGGAAGGATCAAACTGATGGCCGCAAAACCTTTTTTCCGCCGCCGCAAGACCGACCCGTTCGCGGGCCAGAATGCACCCAAAATCGACTATAAGGACATCCGTCTTCTGCAGCGCTATGTTTCCGAGCGTGGCAAGATCGTGCCGTCCCGTATCACTGCCGTAGGGGCAAAAAATCAGCGTGCCTTGGCCCGTGCGATCAAACGCGCACGGTTTCTGGCCCTGCTTCCCTACGCCGTCAAATAAGGAATCTGACCCATGGACGTTATCCTTCTGGAACGCGTGGCCAAACTGGGCCAGATGGGCGAAGTCGTCTCCGTCAAGGAGGGCTATGCCCGCAATTTCCTGTTGCCGCAGAAAAAAGCCCTGCGCGCCAATGAAACCAATCTGAAGGTCTTTGAGAACCAGAAAGCGCAGCTTGAAGCGCATAATCTGGAGAGCAAGGGCGAAGCTGAAGCGCTTGGGGCCAAGCTGGCCGGTCAGCAGTTCATCGTGATCCGGTCTGCATCGGATGCGGGGGCGCTCTATGGCTCGGTCACCACGCGTGACGCCGCCGAAGCGGCCACGGCCGAGGGCTTTACTCTGGACAAGAAACAGGTCGCCCTGGCGCGCCCGATCAAGGATCTGGGCATGCACACGGTTCACGTGATCCTGCATCCCGAGGTCGAGGTTGATATTGCGCTGAACGTGGCGCGTTCGCCCGAAGAGGCCGAATTGCAGGCCTCTGGCAAATCCATTCAGGAACTTGCCGCCGAAGCCGAGGCCGAGGCCGAGTTCGAGATTGCGGAGCTGTTCGACGATATCGGGGCAGCCGCCTCGGATGACGATGAACTGGCCGGGGCTGTCTCGGAGGCTGACGCGCCTGCGGCAGAAGGCACGGACGACGACGACGCCTGACCCGTCAGAACCCTTTACCGGGTGGAAAATAGACGCCTGCGCCTTTTGCCGAAGGCGCGGGCGTTTTTCGTATATTGCAATGTGCCGGAACAAAAAAAGGGCCCGCCCCCATCAATGGGGGGCGGGCCTGTTGGTGTCGGGTCGATGACCTATTTGTTGTCAGTCACCGGTGCGTCAGGCAGGGGTGCCGGAGCCGGTGCCGGAGCGGGCAGCGGAGCCGGTGCCGGAGCGGGCAGCGGTGCAGGGGCCGGAGCGGGCAGCGGTGCCGGGGCCGGAGCAGGTGCCGGCAATGGTGCCGGAGCAGGTGCAGGTGCCGCAGGTGCGGGCAGCGGTGCGGGCGCAGGTGCCGGAGCAGGCGTCGCGGGGACAAATCCGCCGCCGCCCGGTGCCGCCGGGGCCGCGCCGGCAACTGCAATCGCCTGGGCCGTCAGATTGGCCTCGCAGAAGCTGCCATCATACGAACCCACCCAGATATCGACGCGGCCATTCAGGTTCTCGGCCCCCGAAATGGTCAGGCGCGGATCAAGGTTGCCATTGCCGTCATCGTCAAACAGCCAGGTCGTGTTGACGGTATTGACCAGCAGCGTCGCATCGCAGGCCGATACCACTGACAGCTCCAGGTCGTAATTGTCCATCGCGCTCAGGATCAGCGAAAAATCGGGCACCTGGGCGGTAAAACCGATACCGGGCAATCCACAGCCCGCCACATCAAATGATCCTCCCGCAGTAACCGGGGCGATTTGCCCGCCAACCAACTGGGCACCGGTAAACTCATAGGTTTCACCAATCTGTTGCCAGCTCGGGCAGGCCATCGCGGCCGCGCTGCTGATCAGGATAAAGGCGGTCGATGCAAGGAGTGTTTTCATGGCAGTGGGTCCTCAAAAGTCTCGGTTTCAGATAAAGGTAAAGATGGGCCGGTTGGGGGGTAATTGCAAAGGCAATGTCAGGCGGCCCGACTCTGACGGGGTGGGGCATGGCGCAAATCCTTTCCGGCGATACCATTGATATCATTCGGTTGCCGGTCGAACTTGGCAGGTATTTCTGCGGCAAGGCTGCGGGGCAATTTCCGCTGCCGCAAGGGCTGCCCCATATATCGACCCAACCTTCCTGTTTGGACGTGTCGGGTAGCGTCACAACCGCAAGAATGTCGTTGATATCTCCATATTGATCATGCTGGTGTGTGTTAGAAAATGTTTGTGTGAATACAAAACGTTAATTCATTGTCTGGCCGGACAGTTTGTTTTTGAACATCATCGCCCCCCTATCGGGCCGCTCCAACAAGAAAAGGCCGCCCTAAACCGGGCGGCCTTTCCAGGATCACGACGTGAAACAGAGGTCAGTTATACCAGGTTTCCAGTTCCAGTGTCGCACCACAGGTCGAGCTGCCATAGGTGCCGACCCAGACATCGATGCGGCCCTGGCTGTCGGAGGTGCCAATAAGGTTCACGCGGGGAAGCAGGTTGCCGGCGCTGTCATCGTCGAAATACCATGTGGCATTTGCCGAGTTCACCAGCAAAACTGTGTCGCAGGATGCCTGCGTCACTTCGATCTCCAGCCGGCCATAGGATGACATTCCCGAGGTGTAGAACGAGAAATCGGGCTGCGAAATCACGTAGCCGGTATTGTCCCAGCCGCAATTGCGCAGGCTCTGGCTGCCACCGGCGGTTACGCTGTAGCTGTTGGGGCTGAAAAGATCCTGACCGGTCACGGAATAGGTGGCCCGGCCCTGGGTGATCGTCGGGCAGGCCATTGCGGCGACGGAAAGGGACATAAGAACAAAGAAGGAAACAATAAGGGTGCGCATTTAAATCTCCATTTTTATCATGCAAGAGGACCATAACCCCCTATTAGTGTCTTGTCTACACTAAAATAATATCAGGCCCCATGTTTACTATGTCCTCGGTATGCGCGCTTTGGTTCAAAGAGACTTAGGGTCTGTGCCCCTATGCCAGGCTGCGCGATAGCTTGGCATACCAGGCGCGACCCTGCGCGACCGTGCGCCGAAACATGAGCGAATCAGATCCCATGCGTCCCGCATTTTTGATTCGGACCGTTTGCGAAACTCCGCGATTTGTCCGGCCGGGGCCAGGACGCTCCGCGCATTCGGGGCCACCGGCACAGTGACCACGTGGATCAAAACTCGCTCGGACCCGAACCGCAATCGCCGCCAAATTGAAAAGGGCCGCCCCTGACGGACGGCCCCTTCCCTTTCTCAAGAAACGCTGGCGTCAGTTATACCAGGTCTCCAGTTCAAGCGTCGCCGCGCAGGCAGAGCCGTTATAGGTGCCAACCCAGACATCCAGACGGCCGTTCAGACCAGGCCCCGAGGGCAGGTTCAGAAGCGGCTGCAGGCTGCCACCGCCATCATCGTCGAAATACCAGGTGGTATCGGGCGTGTTGACCAGCAGGGTCGGATCGCACTGGCTTTCGACCTCGATCTCAAGCCGATCATAGCCATCCATACCTGACAGGTTGAACGAGAATTGCGGCACCGGATAGACGTAGCCGGCCCCGTCCATCGGGCAATCGCGCAAGGCGGTCGAACCACCGGCCTGCACCTGATAGCGCTGCGGGCTGTAAAGCTGCTGACCGGTCAGGTTGTAGGTCTGGCCGGGCTGCTGCCAGGTCGGGCAGGCAGCGGCAGGGGCTGGCGTCGGCAACGGCTGCGGCGTCGGCAACGGTTGCGGCGTCGGCAGGGGGGCCGGTGCCTGGGCCAGGAAGGTCTCAAGGTTCAGCGTGCCCTGGCAGGTGGTGTTGCCATAGGTTCCGACCCAGATGTCGATGCGACCGTTCAGGTTCTGCGCGCCCCGGATTTCAATCTGAGGGTCCAGATTGCCATTGCTGTCATCGTCAAACAGCCAGGTGGCGTTGGCGGTGTTGATCAGCATGACCGAATCGCAAGAGGCGTCCACATCGGCAACCAGATAATACTGGTCCATGCCGCTCAGGTAGAAGGAATATTGCGGCACCTCCGAGACATAGCCGGAATTCGAAAACCCGCAGCTGCGCAGTTCCGCACCGCCAGTGGCCATCACAGGGAAGGCACGCGGCGAATAAAGTTCCTGACCGGTTGCGTTATAGGACTGGCCCGGAACGCCATAGCTGGGGCAACCGGCGACAGGCAGCGGTGCAGGTGCAGGTGCCGGCGCAGGTGCCGGCGCAGGTGCCGGCACGGGTGCGCCGCCGGCCTGTGCATACCAGGTCTCCATGTTCAGCGTCGCATCGCAATAGCTGCCATCATAGGTGCCGACCCAGATATCGACGCGCCCGTTCAGGTTCTGCGCGCCCCGGATCTCAAGCCGCGGGTCAAGGTTGCCATTGCTGTCATCGTCAAACAGCCAGGTGGCGTTGGCGGTGTTGACCAAAAGCACAGAATCGCAGGCGCTGTCCACATCGGCGACCAGATAGTACTGGTCCATGCCGCTCAGGTAGAACGAGAAATCCGGGGCGGTTGTGGCGAAACCGGAATTGTTGAAACCGCAATTGCGCAGTTCATTCTGGCCACCGGCCACAACGCTGAAAGATTGCGGGCTGTAAAGCTGGTCGCCCGAATAATTGTAGGTTGCGCCGGTCTGGCTGTAATCCGGACAGGCGAGCGCCACCGTAGCCGAGGCAAGAAAGCCAAAAATGGCCATTGCTAAATATCTCACGGGTATTTCCTCCAAGAGATTGGGTTGAGATCATGACTTTAACTTCGTCCCGATGCGCCGACCGCACATGATCCTTTTTCGACCGGCTCGACCCCGTCCCGATCCCCGGGGCCGTAGAAGCAATGAAAGCCATTTTTGGCCGCCCCTGCTATTCGTAAATTCCATCCCTTTCCTGCATCATTGCCGTATCTTGGGCAAAAGGAGCGCGGGCCGCGCCGAGCACCGTGCCGAGGCAGGCGCGCGCAGTTGCGGTCTGGATTGCAGACAGAAAAACAGAAATGCCAAATCCCTCCCAGATTTGTCCGGCCGGCACAGCGGGGCATTTTTGGCCCTCAATTGATCCTACGCGCACGGGCTTGCCTTTTTGGTGGCCCGAAATGGCGCGCTATGGACATGACGCATATATGCGCCGTCTTGCCTGTAAGTGCCTTAACCGGCGTTAAAGGTTCAAATAAAAAAATGACGTCAATCACTACTTGGTTCTGGTCTCGCCGAAAGGATAACAACCTTCCAGCACCAGAGCCTAGGAAAAAAGACTGCGGGAACAGAAAAAGATTATGCATAAACCTGGGCACCGAACAAAAAGGGGGCCGCACATGATGTGCAGCCCCTGAATATCGGGCGTCCCTGACGCGGGATTTATGCGTCGTCCAGCGCCTCGATGGCTTTTTGAAGGTCATCTTTCGAGACTTCCTTGTCGGTGATCTCGGCCATTTCAAAGATGAAATCGACAACCTTGTCTTCAAACAGCGGTGCGCGCAACTGCTGTTGGGCACCCTGGTTCTTCTGGATGAACTCAAAGAACTCGCGTTCCTGACCGGGATATTGCCGGGCCTGGTTCATGATCGCCTGCGTCATCTCGGCGTCGCTGACCTGCACGTCGTTTTTCTGCCCCAGATCGGCCAGCAGCAGCCCCAGACGCACACGGCGTTCGGCCAATGATCTGTGCTCATCGGTCGGCTCGGCCTCGGGGTGGTCATGGCCTTCGACCTCGGGGTTTTCCTCATGCCACAGCTGATGCGCGATCTGGCCGGCTTCGGCATCCACCAGCGAGGGCGGCAGATCGAAATTCACCGCGCCATCGAGTTGATCCAGCAGGTTGCGTTTCATCACCGCGCGCGAGGCGCTGGAATATTCGGCCTTCAGGCGGTCCTTGATCTGGTCGCGCAGGGCCTCCAGGCTGTCGGCCCCGAATTGTTTGGCCAGCTCGTCCGTCAACTCGGCCGCGGCGGGCGCTTTGACTTGCTTGATCTTGCATTCAAAGATCACGGCCTTGCCGGCCAGATGTTCGGCCCCGTATTCCTCGGGGAACGAGACCTCGACGCTTTTCTCGTCACCGGCCACGGCACCAATCAACTGTTCCTCAAAGCCGGGGATGAAACTGTTCGAGCCAAGCGTCAGCGGATAATCTTCTGCCGTGCCGCCCTCGAATGCCTCGCCATCGAGTTTGCCCAGAAAATCAATCACGATCTGATCGCCATCTGCGGCCGGCCCGTCCTTGGTTTCAAAATTCTGCGCTGACTCCGCCAGATTTTTCAGCGCTTCGGCGACGTCATCTTCGGCCGGGGTCACGATCAGTCTTTCCAGCGAGAGCGCCTTGAAATCGACCTCGGGGATCTCGGGCAGCGCCTCATAGGACATGGCGACGACGACATCATCGCCTTCTTTCCAGTCTTCATTGATCATCTTTACTTCGGGCTGCATCGCCGGGCGGTCGCCGCATTCTTCCAGGTGGCTCTGCATCGCGCCATCGACGCTTTCCTGCATGGCTTCACCAATCAGGCGCGGGCCAAACTGCTTTTTCAGCAGCGCCATCGGCACCTTGCCCTTGCGAAAGCCCTTCATTTCGACCCCGGGCTGCGCCTCGAGCAGCTTTTCATCCACTTTCGCGGCCAGTTCGGCGCCGGTGATGGTGATCTCATAGCCGCGCTTGAGGCCCTCGTTCAGCGTTTCAGAAACCTGCATGGCATTCCCTATATTATCTGTGCAGGGCCCCTGCCCCGCAACGTCCAAATTTGCGGTGTTCTATGCGTGGCAGGCCATACGTGCAAGGGCGATCTGGCAATTGATCGGCGTTGCGGCGTGGTCCCGGCAGACAACCCTTGCCGGCTGTTTGAAATTGTCGATGCAGCTATGCGTCCGCAACCGGGCGGTCCGGACCCCGCGCAGGGACGAGCCATGCCGCGCGGCGGGGCCATTGGCGAGGCACAAACCGCCTTGCCAGAACCGGGCCTGCCGCCGATCAGGCCCCGATCTCGTCATGATCGGTCAGACATTCCGAATGATCGCGCAGCACTTCGATGATCTTGCACTCGGACACAGAATTGCCGGCACATTCATTCACCATGCGGCGAAGCTCCTTTTTCAGGGCCTGAAGGCGCTTGATACGCTTTTCCACCTGCACAAGGTGACGTCGCGCAATGATATCCGCATCCGCACAGGAGCGCGACGGATCGTCCGCGAGGTCGAGCAATTCCCGAATCGTTTCAAGCGAAAAGCCAAGCTGGCGGGAATGTCGGATAAACCCCAGACGATCCAGATCCTGTTCGAAATACCGGCGCTGGCCGCCGGCTGAGCGCCCCGGTTCGTTCATCAGACCGATCTGCTCGTAATAGCGGATGGTCTGGACCTTGGTTCCGGTCCTTTTTGAAAGCGTGCCGATGGTAAGCATGGCGATCCCTGTTGCTGAAGTGACTGTAGCTTATCGCGAACCGATCCTGGGCGGGAGGCCAGAAAGATCAACCCCGCCTGTTCGGATACAGGGGGGGGGCGAAACTCATGATGATCAGGTGAACAGCAAGGATGTGGAAAGATCGGGCAGGATGGATGATAGGCCGAGACGCAGCTTGCGATCCAGCATCTGCAAACCGGTGAAGAAGGCAATGGGGACCACCGTCGCCCAGGCCGTTGCCACCCCTACGGATCGAATGACGGCCTGCAGCCGGTCCAGCAGTTTCACACCATCCCCTTCCCTCAAACCTTCTTGCGGGCTTTTCCTATTGGCCCTGGGCCAGCGCAATCCCGGTCATCTTTTTGCCAACCGCCCATCCATCCGGCGGGGTCCTGGTCTCGTTTTTCGAATGCAGCAGCCGCAGCGCATTGGCCACGACGACCAGAGACACCCCGACATCGGCCGCGATGGCCCCCCACATGGTCGCCATGCCGAACGCCGTCAGCCCGACGAACAGCGCCTTGGTGGCAAGCGAAATGCCGATATTCTGGTGGATGATGCCCATGGTTCGGCGCGAATGGGAAATCAGCCACGGCACCTTGCCGATATCATCGGTCATCAAGGCAATATCGGCGGTCTCGATGGCGGCGTCCGATCCGACGGCCCCCATGGCAATGGCGAAATGCGCCCGGGCCATGGCGGGCGCATCATTCACCCCGTCACCGATCATGGCCACCACGTCATGGCTGGCCACCAGTTCCTCGATCGCGGCCACCTTGTCTTCGGGCAACAGCTCGGCGCGGACCTCATCAATGCCGACCACAGCCGCGACGGCGCGGGCGGTGCGTTCATTGTCGCCGGTCAGCATCACGATGGTTTTCACGCCCTGCGCATGCAGCTTTGCGACGATATCCCTGGCGTCGGGGCGGATGCGGTCGCGCAGCTCGATCAGTCCCAGCAGACGCTCGCCCGACCCGACCGCGACAAGCGTGCTGCCGGCCCCTTCGATCCGTTCCAGCAGATCGCGGGGGATGGCATCGGCCAGGCCCTTCTCGGATGCGAACCGGTCAGAGCCGAGCCAGACCGGCTGTCCCTGCCACGACCCCTCGATGCCGCGTCCCGGCACTGTCCTGGTGTCGGTGGCGGCACCCTGGTCCAGCCCGTCGCGCGCACCGCGGGCCAATATGGCCCGCGCCAGCGGATGCGAGGACCGCGCCTCCAATGCCACGGCGGCGCTCAACAGATCGCGTTCCCTGGTGCCCCCCAAGGGATACAGACCCGCAACCTCCGGCTCACCCATGGTGATGGTGCCGGTCTTGTCCATCGCCAGCGCGGTCAGCCGTGACGGGGCCTCGACATAGGCACCGCCCTTGATCAACACCCCGTTGCGCGCCGAAGACGCAAGGGCCGCCACGATCGAGACCGGCGTCGAGATGACCAGCGCGCAGGGGCAGGCGATCACCAGCAGCACCAGCGCGTTGTAGATCCAGTATTCCCACGCAGCTGCGAAGAACAACGGCGGCACGGTGGCGATCAGAATCGCCAGAACCATGACGATGGGCGTGTAGATGCGGGCGAATTTGGTCACCCATTGTTCAACTTCGGCACGCTTGGAATGGGCATCGCCCACCATGCGGATGATCTTGGACAGCACGGTGTCGCCAGCCGCCCTGGTCGCGCGGACAATCAGCGTGCCATCCCCATTGATGGTGCCGGCATAGATGACATCGCCGGTTTCCTTGGCAACCAGAGCGCTTTCGCCGGTGATCGGGGCCTGATCGACATCGCCGCGACCGTCAATCACTTCACCATCGAGCGGAATCCGGTCGCCGCCGCGCACCACGAACCGGTCGCCGATCGCGACCTCGGCTGCCGGCATGTCGGCCTCAGAGTCATCATCGCGGATCACCCGCGCCGTCGGCGGGGCCAGATCGAGCAGCGCCGACACCGCGTTGCGGGCGCGCCCGACGCTCCAGGATTCAAGGGCAAGCGACAGCGCGAAAAAGAACGCGACCGTGGCGGCTTCGAAAAATTCACCCAGGCCGATCGCGCCGGCCACCGCCACAATCATAAGCAGGTTCATGTCGGGCGACAGCCTGCGCGCCGCCGACCATGCCTTTGGCGCGACCAGCCAGGCACCGAATATGATGGCCAGCATGAACAGGGCGACCTCGATCAGCGGCATTGCCGCATCGCCATGGCCGGAGAACAGCCGCAGCGCCCCTGAGAGGCCGCTTTCGACAGCATGGTAGATAAAGCCCGCCGCCCAGAACCCGCCACTGAGCCCGGTGAACAGCCGCTGGCGCGCAAAATGGGCGGCCTGATCGCCTTCGACGGTCTTTGCATCCCAAAGCTTGGCGCTCATTCCGGTCGACCCGATAATCTTGATGATCTTTTCGGCAGCTAACGGATTTGCGCCCTCAAGAATTGTCATCCGACCATTCAGCACATCGAATGCCAGATGCTCGGTGCCGCCGATTTCGGGGCCCAGAACGCGGCTCAGAATTCCAACTTCTTCGGCGCAGTCAAGCCCGTTGACGCGAAAGCTCTGCCCTGATTCTGGCGGTGGGGCTGGTTGCGCAAAAGGATCGCAAGCCGTTCCACAGCAGGCGGATTCCGCATGTTTATGGGTATGATCATGTGCCAATTTTCTGTCCTGTCCTGAATTTCGCTCTCAAGATAGGAGCTTCAGTAACTAGAGGTTCAAGTGCTTTTATTGCCCCCCCGAACGCGGCTTGCAAAACACCGATATCGCCCGCGATCGCCAAGGCGGGGCCATAACCGCAAGAAAATTATCGAATGTTCCAATATTGAATCCTAAAATTTCTTGTGCTAACGATTCCGGCAACGGGAGGACGATAGCATCGACGCAGTCTTGAAACGCATGGGGCAATGTCTTCGCACGGCGTGTTTGCTGGTGCTCGTTGTGACGAGCATCGTCGGCGCGTCGTCGCGCAATGCCATGGCCATGGACTCCGATGTGATCTCCCGGATGCGGTTAGACCTGTCACAAGATTGTCAGCCCGCCGCGATCACCGATTTGTCCGGCGCGATCTGCGATGGTGATGGTGAAATTCCTGCCCGGATGCCCAACTGCCCGATGATCAATCTTTGCCTGAATATGGGCACAGGGTCTGGCCATTGCGGTCTGGTGGCTGTGACCGATCCGGCAATTGTTCCCGACGCCTGCACCAGCGCTGTGTCGGTCGTCTTTTTGCGCAGTGCGGTTCAAAGATCCGGGCTTGTCGCAGATCCTGTTTTTCACCCCCCGATCCTCTGAAACGCCGTTCACGGTTGCGCTGAGGCGCAACAGAGAAAACTTCGTTTCAACAGGGGAAAACTGGAATGGAAAACGCACTCGGGCTGGCCGGATACCAGTCTACAATGATGATAATCGTATTCGCGGTGCTGGGGCTTGGCATCGCGGCGCTGTTCGCGGCGCTGTTTCTACCGTCACGCTGGCGACTGCCCTATTCGATGGAGTTCCTTTTCGTCGGTCTGCTGATCGTCATGGTCTGGTATGGCGACAACCGCAGCTCAGAGATCTTCGCGGCCTATCAGGCACCACTGGAAGAAGAAGGTGTTCTGGAAATCGGGTATGACCCGGAAAACAGCAATTTTGACCGCGTTATCAGAGTTCTGGCATTCCAGTGGGGATTTGCCTTCATCAACGAAGAGGATGAATTATCGCGCAATGCGGCGATCGTTCAGCCCGGAGAACGGGTGCTGTTCAGCCTGTTTGCCAATGATGTCATCCATGGCTTCAACATCCCCGCCGCCGGCATCACGGCCGAGTTCGAACCGGGGGTCGAACGCAATGTCTGGATTCTCGCGCCCGAAGAACCGGGGCGCTACCTGATCCAATGCCTGAACTACTGCGGTGTCGGACACTCGCAGATGAAGGCCTGGCTTGTGGTCCTAGGCGAAGAGTCCGAAGCCGAGGCCTGATCAGGCCCGCACGGACATAACCGAATTTCTAAGGAAGGAAACCGCACCATGGCAAGCGTACATGATGCAGAACGTATGGGTGGCACGCCCCATTGGGAGGCCGAAGATGTCATCGGCAAGATGACACTTCGCGATCTTCTGTTTTCACATGATTACCGTCACATCGCCATCAAGGGCATGTTGACCTCAGTGATGATGCTGGGGCTTGGCGGGCTGATGGCCATTCTGTTCAGAACCGAACTGGCCCAGCCCGATATCCAGTTCTTCGACGCACGGCCCTATATGTCGCTTATGACCCTGCATGGCATGTTCATGGTCTTCGGCTTCATCATTCCGTTCGTCATCTCGATCATGTATTACATGATCCCCAAGGTCCTGGGCACCGATCAGTTGCTCTGGGCGCGCGGGGCGCAATGGAGCTACTGGCTGTTGATCGTCGCGGCGGTGCTGCTGGTCATTTCACGGCCCGATTTCACCTGGACCTTCTATCCGCCAATGTCACTTCGGGTCGGCGGAAGCCTGATCTGGATGGGGTATCTCGCGGTTGTCCTGGTGGCGATCTCGGAATTCATTGCCGGGGCGGTTCTGTTCAAGAACGGCTATGCAGCCATGCGCCGCATTGGCGTGAAGAAAATGCCCCTGATGGGGTGGGGTGCCCTTTCCGAAGGTATCCTGCTGATCGGATCGACCCCGATCCTGGCACTGGTTGGTATCTTCATGTATACCGATTGGGCCCAGATCACGGCGGTCTATGACCCGTCGCGCGGCGGCAATGTGATGACCTTCATGTTCATGTTCTGGTTCTATGGGCACCCGGCCGTCTATCTGCCGCTGATGCCGGCGGTAGCTACGCTTTATACGCTGCTGCCACGGTTCCTGGGACGTCCGATCTGGAGCTACTGGTCGGCCGTGACCGCTTTTGTCCTGCTGACCGTGTTGGGCTTTGTGGTTTACCCGCACCATTTCCAGCCGGCCGAGAATGTCAGTGGCTGGCTGCAACGCACGACGCAGATTCTGACCTTGATGATCTTCATCCCGTCGACGCTGCATGTCTTCAACTGGATCGCAACGCTCTGGTCCGACCCGATTCCGGCCGCGGCCCGGCGTGCGATACCGTTCAAGTTCATGATCGCCTCGATCTTCTTTCTGATGCTGGGCGGCGTGACGGCCTATCTGAACGCGCAGATCGCCGTGGATAGCGACTTTGTCCACAACACCTATTTCGTCCCGGCGCATTTCCACGCCATGTTCGTGGGCTTCATGGCCAATATGGCGATGGCGGGGTTCTACTATCTCTACCCCTACTTCACCGGACGGATGTTCAATCAGGCCCTTGCCAATACCCATTTCTGGTTCTGGCAGATCGGTATCTTCAGCAAGGTCACGCTGATGTATTACCTGGGCTTCAACTACTTCCCGCGTTGGGTCGTGGATTATCTGGACCTGCCACAATGGTCGATGCCGCAAATGATGCTGACCGCGGCCGCCTATCTGATTGGGCTCGGTTTCATCGTTTTCGTCTTCAACACCATGATAAGCTCCACCCGCGGGGCAAAGGTGTCTGGCGACCCCTGGGCCATTGACAGTGGCGAAGCTGGCACCGCGGCCAAGCCGGTCCCGGCTGAATAAGAAGGAAAACCCAAATGATCATGAGAGTATTTCTGCTATTCGGGCTCGTCCTTCTGGGAGGGACAGCCTATTTCACCGTCGTCGAGACACCGCCAACTGTGCAATTGCCCCCAACGGTCGGGGATTATGCGCGCCTTCGCGAAGAAGGGATCATCCCCGAAGGGGTCCTGGTGGAGAACGAGGAGGTCGAACATGAAGTGTTCGGTGTCCCGCCCGAGGATGAGGCAATGATTGCGGCCGCATTGGAAAACATGGACATGGGCGACATGGACATGGATATGGGTGCCATGGATATGGGCGAAGGCACCCAGATGGACATGGGCGAAGGCACCACCATGGATATGGACATGGATGGTGACGGCACCATGGACATGGCCGAGGCCGACATGCCCGCGGATGGTGCCATGGATATGGGCGAGGACGCCCAGATGGAGATGACCGAATTCGAAGAGGAAGAAGCCAACCGTCTGATGGCTGGCCAAATGGCCGGGCTGATCATCACCGATGACGGTGAGTTCGACCGCGAGATCATCCTGAGCATGTCGGAATGGACCTTCTCGGATCTCGAGATCGACGCCCAACCCGGTGAACGCATCCGATTCACGTTGCGCAATGATGGCCAGATCCTGCACGAGTTCATGTTCATGAGCATGGCCGCGATGCAGGGGGTGAATTATCGTGCCCGGCGGGCGGATTGGAACCTTCTGGAACATGAGGCGCTTTACGAGAAATCGCTGCTTCTGCCCGGCGACGAGATCAGCTTTGTGGCCGAAATCGTGCGCCCCGGCGTCTGGATGTTCATGTGCATGCTGCCCTATCACATGCAGATGGGCATGATGGGCCAGATGGCCACCGAAGGCATGGCGATGGACATGTAGCCTGCCCGGCTACAGTTCCGGCGATCCGACCCGCGGCCCGGACATTCCAGGCCGGGCCGCGGCACTGCACCTCCAGCCCCCGGGGGCCAATATGGCTGATACCTCAAACTATTCCCCTGCCCTGCGCAGGCCGCTACCGGCAAGTTATCTTGCGCTGCTGAAGCCGCGTGTGATGTCGCTGGTGATCTTTACCGCCATGGTCGGTGTCTTTGCGGCCCCCGCCTCCGTGGACCCGGTTACCGGGCTGCTGTCGATCCTGTTCATCGCCACCGGGGCCGGTGCC
Organism: Alterinioella sp.; assembly: GCF_058343375.1. Lineage (NCBI taxonomy): Bacteria > Pseudomonadati > Pseudomonadota > Alphaproteobacteria > Rhodobacterales > Paracoccaceae > Alterinioella > Alterinioella sp. The sequence continues at coordinate 8,578 of NZ_JBTUJH010000015.1, read as the reverse complement.
TCGGGCGCGCTGAACATGTGGTGGGATGCTGATATCGACATCCAGATGCGGCGCACCCGCAACCGTCCGATCCCCAATGGCGATGTGTCGCCAAGGGCTGCGCTGGTCTTTGGGCTGGTGCTGTCGGTTCTGTCTGTTTTCGCGCTCTGGGCCGTGTCCAACGCATTGGCGGCGGGCCTTCTGGCCTTCACCATCTTTTTCTACGTCGTGATCTACTCCATGATCCTGAAGCGGCGCACACCGCAAAACATCGTGATTGGCGGTGCCGCGGGGGCGTTTCCGCCAATGATCGGATGGGCGGTGGCGATGGGCAGTATCGACATTGAAAGTGTCATGCTGTTTGGCTTGATCTTTTTCTGGACGCCGCCGCATTTCTGGGCCCTGGCGCTTTATATGCACGATGATTATTCGCGCGCCGGCGTGCCGATGCTGACGGTCACCCATGGCCGGACGGCGACGCGGCGACATGTTCTGATCTATAGCGTGGTTCTGGCCGTGATCTCGATCGCCATGGGGTTTTCGGCGATAGGCGGTCCGATCTATCTGGTCGCCGCGGTTGTTCTCAACCTGATGTTGCTGCGCCGTGCGCTGGCCATCGCGTCGCGAGATGAAACCACCGCCACTGATGATCGCTACGCCACCGAACGCGCGTTTTTCCGGCTGACGCTTCTCTATCTCTTTGTGCTGTTCGCCGCGGTCTGGCTTGAGGCTGCCCTGAACGCGATCGGCCTGTAGACCGCTGTTATCGGCCACGGAAATGCCGGGATGTCATGTGCAAGACCCCGCACAGACCCGGAACGCCGGGCCCTACCCTGCAAGGGCGGCATCATCGGGGCTTTCGTGGTTGCAAAAGCAATCGCGAAACTCGGATTTGCAACAGCCGCCGCAATGCTGTTTCAGCGCCACACCAATAGCGGCCCTTGCCCGGTGCAGCCGAACCCGAAGGTTCTGTTGCGAAATGCCCATCGCAGCCGCGACATCGCGGCGCGGTTCCTCCAGAAAATCGACCCGCCGCAGCAGCTCGGCATATTCGGGTCGCAATCTGGGCAGCAACCCGCGCAGACAATTGCAGATCGCCCCGGCCTCCTCGGCCTCGACGCTGTCGCCATCCAGCACCATCTTTTCGCGCGAATAGCGGGCATCGCCGCGTTTGCGCACCGTATCGCCGCGGAAATGATCCATCAAAACGGATCGCAGAACGGTATAGAGCCAGCCGATGGCGCTGCGGTCATCGCGAAGCTGCGTGTCGCTTTGCATCACCCGGATGCAGAAGCTGTGCAGGATATCTTCGGCTGTTGCCTGATCCCCGACCCGGCGCATCAGATAGCGCAGGAAGTCGGCGTAATGGGCCTGTAGCGCGCGCTCCAGCGCCGGCGAGGCCGGGCGCATATCGTCTGATGGGGTGTTCACAGGGGCATTCATTGCACGGGCTTTCTATCAACTCGGTGTTCTTATCTATGATGTCGCGGCACCACTACTACCATGATGCACATCAAATTCGCACAGGATCGGGCGGCGGCTGCGGGCCGGCCTTGCGGGCCGTGCCGCGACCTGCCACCAACACCACGCCAAGGATGGCCAGCGATATCCCGATCAGCTTCAGCAAGCCAAGCGTTTCACCAAAGAACACCATCCCCATCGTCAGCCCGAACACCGGCACCAGAAAGCTGAACGCATTGGCCTGATTGAGCGGCACTGTCGTCAGAACCGACATCCACAGCACATAGACCAGAGCCGAGCCGAACAGCGCCAGCGCCAGCACTATGGCGATGAAGGTGGCCGACCACTGGATCGCGCCCGGATCCTCGGTCATGCCGGCGGCAATGGCCAGCGGAACGCTGCCAATCAGAAACTGCATCCCCACCGCCATCAGCGGGTCGATCTGCCCGGCGATTTTCTTGATCATCACATTGCTGACCGTGATCCCGAGGGCGGCCAGCATGATATAGGCCACGCCGATCAGATAATTGCCCTGGCCACCTGCAATCAATTGCGGGGCGGCAATCACCACGATCCCGAGAAACCCGAGGGAAAGCCCCACCTTGCCGATGGGGGCCAGACGTTCGCCCAGCACCACGGCCCCCAGGCCCGCCGCCAACAGGGGTTGGGTGTTTGCGATCACCGTTGCGATGCCCGGCGACACGAATTCAGCGGCATGAAACATGCCCAGAAACCCCAGGCTGGTGGCCCCGATCCCCATCACGGACAGGGTCGCCCAAACCTTGAGGCCACGTGGAAATGGCCGCCCGAGCGCCCATGCCAGCCCAACCAGGACCAGACCCGCGATGGCCGCGCGCAGCGTTGCAAAGCTGAGATGCGGGGCCAGGGTGATGCCGATGGTGATCAGCGGAAAACAGGCCGCCCAAAGCAGCATCGCCGCGATGATCCTGGAAATCGAAAAAGGTGTCATGCCATCCCACTTTCGACAACAGGGTTGATCCAGGGCAAGGATGCGAATGTTGTCATCGGGACTTCACTGGCGCGAATGACCGGGCAGCCAGCTGGCAAAAGCAACGCTTCGCATGAGCGAGACGACGGGTCACCTCGGCCCGGGAAGATCCGATCTGATCCGCGATCTGTGCCGGGCTCTGGCCCTGCATCTCGGCCCGTATCAGGATATCGGCATCTGCGGGGTCCATCAGCTGGTAAAGTGTCAGGGCCAGATCGTGAAACAAGGCCTGCAACTCCGCATCCGCGGGCTCTGATACGCCGCACCGGCAGGGCGCGGGTTTGCGGGTTTGCGGATCCGCCTGGTCGAAATCGCCATGTCTCATCTTGGGGCGCCTCCTGATTGCATCGCGCTCACTTCAACTGACGTGCGGGCGCGCGCTTCGTTACGGGATATGGTCTGCCTTTGATGAAAGATTTGAAAAAACCCGGCGGCGGCGGGGATATTCTGTAACAATCCGGCGGCGCGCGCGTCTTTATCATCAGGGGGCAAAGTCAGGCCGCCATGCATGAAACGAAATGAAAGGGATACATAATGTCGTGGATCGTCGAAATGGGACCCGTGATCATGGTCGCCGGAAGCGCCCTGTTATTTGTTGCAGCTGTATTCGCCAGGAATGAGCCGGCTCTGATCATTCAGAGACACCGCCGCGTTCGGGACCGCAAGACATCCGACAGGTGACGCCGAACCGAACATGACCCTCTCGATGCTGCGTTTTCGGAAAAGCCCGCATCACCTGACGCTGCCTGAGATCAAGGATTTCAACGCGCCCGGCGATGCGCCCTGTCTCAGCGATTGCGAGACCTGTTTTAGGCAATAAAGACCCCTGATGCGCCTTGGCCCTGAAACGATCTGCCTGTTGGGCGGTCACGGCGATATCGGCCTGATGATCAAACGCCCTTTACGACCGTGCCGGCCGCGCAGCCACCGCTGCGCGGTCGGTCTGCGTTGTCAGCGAATGCCCGTTCGGCGTTTCGGGCTTCGATCTGTAACGGATTTCTCCTGCTGGCGTCTTGATAGGGACACAGCCTGAATGGGGGAAGCCGTCATGAATGACAGCACCGGACTGAACAGATCCACCGCAACCAGGATCCATCCTGTTGCAATTGACGACCGGCCAGGCGGTCGGTTCAACCTCTGGGCGCAGCTGCTTGGCCGGTTTCTGAGCCGGTCCATCAGAAGCGGCACATTGATCCTGACCTTCCCGGACGGATCACGGCAGCGCTTTGGCAGCGGCAGCCCGCAGGTAGCGGCCACGATCACCCGCGCGCAAACCCTGCGCCGGATCACGCTGAACCCCGATCTGGCGGTGGGCGAGGCCTATATGGATGGCAGCCTGCGCATCGACAGCGGCGACATCTACGATTTTCTGGACCTTGTTCTGGGCAATCTCGGGGCGACCACAAAATCGCCATTGCGCCGGGGTTGGCTGGCCTTTCGGCGCCTGATCCGGCCTTTGACCCTGTTCAATCCGGCCAGCCGGTCGCGGGCAAATGTGGCGCATCATTACGACCTGAGCGATCGCCTGTATGACCAGTTTCTGGATGCTGACCGGCAATATTCCTGCGCCTATTTTGCCACGCCCGGTGACTCGCTGGAACAGGCGCAGGTGCAGAAAAAGCGCCATATCGCGGCCAAGCTGCTGCTGCGCCCCGGCCAGCGGGTGCTTGATATCGGGTCGGGATGGGGCGGGTTGGCCCGGTTTCTGGCGAGCCAGGCCGATGTTTCGGTCACCGGCCTGACCTTGTCCGAGGAACAGCTCTCCTATGCACAAGCGCAGACCGCCGGCGCGGAGCTGGAAAACAAGGTGGCGTTCCACCTGCGCGACTACCGCCATGAAACCGCGCGCTATGACCGGATCGTGTCGGTGGGCATGTTCGAGCATGTCGGCACGCCGCATTACCGCACCTATTTCAACACCATTGCAGACCGGCTGAAAGAGGATGGCGTCGCGCTGATCCATACCATCGGATCAAGCAGCCCGCCGGGGGCCCCGAGCGCGTGGATCAAGAAATACATCTTTCCGGGCGGCTATGTCCCGGCCATGTCCGAAGTTCTGCCCGCCATTGAAAAAAGTGGCCTGATCGTCACGGATGTCGAGGTTCTGCGCCTGCATTACGCTGAAACCCTGCGCTTGTGGCGGCAGCGGTTCCTGGCCAACCGGGCCCGGATCTCCGAATTTTACGACGACCGGTTTTGCCGGATGTGGGAGTTTTACCTGGCCGCATGCGAGGCCGGGTTCCGCCATGGCGGGCTGGTGGTATTCCAGTTCCAACTGGCCAAGCGCAACAGCACGGTGCCGCTGACACGCGACTATATTGCCGAGGCGGAGGGGCACCGCCTGTATTGACAATGCGCCCGCGCGGCGACACATCGCATAGGCCACGAAACGCCCCAACAGTTCGGAGCGGCCTGATGCGATCATGGCCGCCCCTTCCCCTCAGCCATGCGCGCGCGAACAAGATCAAGAAGCACTGGACCCGATGTGAACCTGAAACGTCCGACCCTCGACAAAATATCGGGCGGGTTGATTCTGGGGGCCATTTTGGCAGCTTTGATCGCTGCGAATTCGCCCCTGGCGGGCCTCTATGATGCCATTCACCATATCCCTATCCGCATCGGCCTGGCCCCTTACCTGATTGATGAACCGCTGATTGTCTGGATCAATCAGGGGTTGATGACCCTCTTCTTCGTGCTGGTCGGGGTCGAGATCAAACATGAGCTGCTTGAGGGGCACCTGTCCAGCCTGCGCCGCGCGGCCCTGCCCGCCATCGCCGCTTTTGGCGGTATGGTGGTCCCGGCGCTTGTCTTTGCCGCTTTTACGGCATCCGATGGCGACGCGCTGCGCGGTTGGGCGATCCCGATGGCTACCGACATCGCACTTGCCCTGGCCATCCTGTCGCTGTTGGGCGCGCGCGTTCCGGTCGGGCTGAAGGTGTTTCTGATGGCGCTGGCGATTTTCGATGATATCGGCGCGGTGGTGATCATCGCGGCGTTTTACGGCGAGGACATTCAGATCCTGCCGGTGCTGCTTGCCGTTATGACATTCGCAGTCATGGTTGGCCTGAACCGGATGGGATATGCCCGCCCCTGGGCGCTGACGGCCCTTGGCGTGCTGCTTTGGTTTGCCTTTTTCCGGTCAGGGATCGAGCCCGCGCTTGCGGGCGTTCTGATTGCAGCCGTGGTGCCCAACGGGGTCAGGGGCAGCAGCGCGCCATCACCGCTTTTGCTGACGGAAAGATTTCTGCACCCCTGGGCCGGCTTGCTGATCGTGCCACTATTCGGGTTTTTCAATGCCGGTGTCACGATCGAGCCGGAGACTTTGCGAAATGTCACCGGCGGGGTGTCCCTGGGTGTTTTCCTCGGCCTGTTTCTGGGCAAGCAGATCGGTGTGTTTGGGGCCACCTGGTGCGCCGTCAAGCTGAAGATCGGCCTTTTGCCGCCGGGCGTCGGGTTTCGCCATATCTATGGCGTAAGCCTGCTGGCGGGTGTCGGGTTCACCATGGGCCTCTTTGTCACCGCGCTGGCCTTTGAGACATCGGAAATGGCGGCAAGCGCGCGGCTGGCAATCCTGGCCGGGTCCGGCCTGTCAGCCATGGCCGGGCTGATCGTCTTGTGGTTTGCGCAAAACGCGCGACCCCGAAACGCAGGTGGCACAGCCCCAGGGCGGGATCTGAGTGACCGGGCCAGCGACGGCCACGAAGATTAGAGCGCGTCGCGCCAAATTGAATTCACCGGCCGGCCCGAACGCATTCGATTGCGCGAACGCTGCCTCGGTCCGGGTGATGAATGCGCGAATCCGATCAGGCGCGACGCGCTATAGGTTGACATATATCAACAACACACAGACGCTTTCATGCAATGGTCTGGATCATGCCCAACAGCCGATATCAACTTTTGCTTGCCAAAGTCGCGCGGCGGTGTCGCGTCGGGATTCTGACGCTGATGGCGATCGGGATGGTCCTCATGGCTGCGCATAATGATGTCGCCCGCGCGGCTGAGCCAGGTGCGACAGCTGCAGGTCTCATGCTGGCGGATCTGGACTCTCAAACAGATCCGCATGTTACCATTGCGCCAACGCAGACCGATTCCTGCCCCTCGCAAACCTCGTGCCACCATGGCCAGCCGTTATTTGGTGGCGTGGCAACCACGGCAGGCCTGCTGCCGCATGGCAGTTTCTGGCGGCTCATCCCCAGCCAGATCCACACCTGCGGGCACCATGTTGGCCTGGACCATCCGCCGCCGATTGCCTGACGCTTTTGCGTTCGCAGCCTCTCGTTACAGTTTTCGCCTTGGTGACTGTAACGCCTGTTCCCTGACAACGTCTTGATACTGAACCCGTGAGAACGCGGGCGGACCTGTCGTGTTTGCCACGATTTCCAGCTTCAAGGAGGGACCCAATGTCTGATTCAAGACCCATCCGCATCTACCCGGTCGCCATGGCGCTTGGCATTCTGCTGTCGCTGAGCTTTGCCCTATGCGTCGTCTTTGGCCTGCTGTTTCCAAACGTCACCATGTATCAGGCCTGGTTGCCTCTGTTGCCGGGCGTCACCTGGATCAGTTGGTCCAGCGCCATTCTGGGCCTGGTCGAAACCTTCGCCTATGGCTGGTATATCGCCTTGATTTTCGTGCCTGCGCTGAACTTCTTTTCACGGCGGGCCGCAGCATGAACATGCAACCTTCGATTGACCGGCTGATCGGCGCGATGACGGATATACCCGCGCCATCCGATACCAGCGCAGCCCCCCTGCCCGATCCGGCGGCCTATGGCCGGGATCTGTGGGAACGCTCGGTGCTGTTTGTCGATACGCTGCGCGAACGCGCCGACAACATGATCGCGCATGACCGCGCCGGCATGCCGCCGCTGCTGGATTTCAAATATGAAACCCTGCTGGATGCGCGCCAATTCGCGCGCCCGGCCAATTACGCCCTGCTGCGCATCACCGAGGTCGATGGCAATTGCTGGGATGATTGCGTCGATGCCGAAAAACCGCCCGTCATCGTGGTGGACCCGCGCGCCGGCCACGGGCCGGGCATTGGCGGCTTCAAGCGTGACAGCGAGGTCGGCATGGCGATGGCCGAGGGCCACCCGGTCTATTTCGTCATCTTCTTTCCCGAGCCGGTGAAAGAGCAGACGCTTGAGAATGTGCTTCTGGCCCTGCGCCGCTTTGTCGAGGAGGTTTCGGAGCGCCACGATGGCGCTGCGCCCGTTCTCTATGGCAATTGCCAGGCCGGGTGGGCGGTGACGCTGCTGGCGGCGCATTGCGAAGGTCTGGCGGGGCCGGTTGTCCTGAATGGCTCGCCGCTGTCCTATTGGGCGGGCGAAGATGGGGTGAACCCGATGCGTATCACGGGGGGCCTGCTTGGCGGGTCCTGGCTGGCGCATCTGATTGCCGATCTGGGTGACGGGCGCTTTGACGGGGCCTGGCTGGCGCAAAACTTCGAAAGCCTGAAGCCGGAAAAGGCGATCTGGGAAAAATACGCCAACCTGCTGGCGAATGTAGATACCGAACGTGATCGTTTTCTGGATTTTGAGCGTTGGTGGAACGGGTTTTATAGTCTCAGCCGCCCGGAAATCCTCTCCATTACCCAGAACCTGTTCATCGGCAACCAGCTGGAGAATGGCGAGATGGCGATTGGCGATCACTGCGTCGCCGATCTGCGCAAGATCAAGAACCCGATGATCGTGTTCGCCTCCTATGGCGACAATATCACGCCGCCGGCGCAGGCTTTGGGCTGGATTGCGGCGGTCTATAAGGACACGGCCGATCTGAAAGCGGCCGGTCAGCGGATCGTCTATCTGACCAATGCCCATGTCGGGCATCTGGGCATTTTCGTGTCGGCCTCGGTGGCGCGGCTGGAACATCGCGCCATTCTGGAAAGCCTGGACAGGATCAACAAGTTGAAACCCGGTCTTTACGAGATGAAGATCGACAATCCCACTGGCGATCCCGACTGCCACGCGCCGCACTACAAGCTCCGGTTCGAGCCGCGCGATGTGCGCGATCTGGCCCAGGAGGTTCCCGAACAGGCCTTTGACGCCGTGCAGCGCCTGTCCAAGGTTAACGAGGCGCTCTATTCCACCTTTGTCAGCCCCTGGATCCGCCTGATGACAACGCCTGCCAGCGC
>NZ_JBTUJH010000014.1:0-7197 GCF_058343375.1 Alterinioella sp. | reverse complement strand
CTGAGTGGCGGATCCGGAGATAATATCCTCTTTGGCGGCATCGGCGCTGATTTCTTCGTCTTTGACACCAACGATGGCGGCACGCAAACAATTGCCGATATGGAGGCCTGGGATACCGTCGAGATCGCAAACTCAGGCTATACCAGTGCCAATGCCCTGATCGCGGCCCTCACCCAGGATGGCAACGATGTCCTGCTCAACGACAATGGCACCACGATCCGGTTCGAGAACATCACCCTCAGTCAGTTCGATACCGATATGTTCGTCTTCGTCTGACCGTAAGCGGTGCGGACAAACCTTTCCAAATTCAGCTTGACGCTTGATCGAATGCCCATGGCATGAGGGCGTCGATTTGATCCGCGGGATGGCCAGCTGCGATAGCTTCGAGTGTTGCCTTGATATAGGCGAAGGGTTCGACGCCGTTGAGCTTGCAAGTCTCGATCAGTGAGGCGATGCGGCCCCAATTCTTACCGCCTTCATCGTGGCCTGCAAATAGCGCGTTTTTATGATTCAGGATTAGGGCCTGTGGACATTCATCTTGATGCGATGAGCGCCGCGACAAGGTTCCAGTTGGCAGCGTAGCTGTTGTCGATTTTATCGTAACGCGTTGCGATGGCACGAAAATCCTTGATCTTGGCGAAGTAGTTTTCAACCAAATGCCGCCAGCAATAGGCCTCCTCATCGTATTCTCGCTGAACAATCCGGTTCGATTCGGGCGGGATATCGGCGGTTGCGCCCCGGTCGTCCAACTCCTCCAGCAGCCAGTTTGCGTCAAACGCTTTATCCGCCAGCAAAACCGCCGCGTCGCGATCGCCAATACAAGCAAGTTGACGTCCCGCTTGCCGATCTTCCAATGCGTCCGATCAAGGCGAAGATGCCATGGCCCGCTCACCCCGAGCAGTTGGACGACAAGTCTTCGGGAAGCGCGACATGCTGAAAAAATCGCTGCAGCCGCCGATAGGTTGACGCAACCAGAACCTCCCCTGCACGTTCGCTGGCGATATGACTGAGGTTCACTGTCCGAGCGCTGATCATGGCCACGATCAGAAGGCACAACGTCTCGAGCCGTGTCTTGCCCAGAGGCACATGCGCAGATAGCGTCAAGGTGAAGGCGGTGATTGCTTTGTGGGTCATGGAGGGCGTTCCTTTGCAGGGATAGAGTCCTCCAGAAAACCACCTTTCAGCGTCCTCAACCGCCCTGTGTCGTGTAGTGTGACGCGCGCCGCTTGAAGACACTAAACACCTAGGGATTCACGCGCTCCAGGTCGATATAGCCCAGATCCGGGCCTGCCCACTGTCGTGGTTTCCAGATCGTGCCATCCCTGCCCTGCCAATAGGTATTTTCGAAACCGGCGCATCGCGGCCCTGCACGCGGCAGGTTTCCACGTAGCGCTGCGTGTCATAGGCGCGGCCCAGAACATCAACGCTTTGACGGGTTTCGGGCTGTAATCGGCAATAGAGCCGGTGCGTTTCTATCTGGTCCAGGCCATCAAGCCCGCGAAAGAGCCGGGAATATTCCGCAGGCCCGCCGACCGACAATGCGCGTTGAAGCGGCGCGGTTTCCAGGCTGTGCAGGTCGGTGCCGAAGCCACGGGTGTTGCGCAAAAACCCGCCTGCGGTGGTGATCGTATTGCCGTCAAGGCTGCGCCAGACGATCGCACCCCGCGGGGTCTGAAACTCCAGCAGTCCCACCGAAACGCCGACCGCGTCCAGACGCGCGACCAGCACCGGTCGGGTGATACCCGCCTCGCGGAGCGACGCGCGGGTCGCGGTGAACTGGGGCGGCGCGGCACCCTGGCCCCGGCTGAACAGCCCGCTGCTGATCTGGCGCATTGCCGAAAGCACGGCGTTGTCTTCGGTTTCGCCACTGCCGAAATCTCCGACCGCCGCGCAGGAGGCCAGCACCAGAAAGGCCAGCAGGGCCAGTTGCTTTTTCATCGCCACACCCGCGCCCATTGATCGTCGATATTGCCCAGATGGCCTTCGCGCACCCGATCATAGAGCCGGTCGGGCACATTGACCCTTGCCCCGCCATCGCGCGTGATCGGACGGATCGTGGTGCCGACACTGCTTTGGCTTGGGCGTCCGGTGAACCACGAGACCGGGATAGAAAAGCGGATGCCCTTGTCGAAAGAACCTTCGCCAAACTCGGCCGCCGAAACATCGGTCAGCGTCATGAAGGCACCGACGCTCCAGCCATTGGGAAACACGCGATCGACAGCGATGGTCGCCCCCCAATCGCCCGCCAGATAGCGCCCGGCATCGACTTGCAGCTGGTAGCCACCCGCCATGTCATAATAGGCCGAAACAAAGCCGGTGACGACATCGTAATCGCGAAAGCCAAACCCCATGTCATAGTCGCGCTGCATGACGTAATTGACCTCGGCCCCAAGCGCCAGACGGCTGGTCACCGGGTGCCTCCTGATTTTCGGGCCTTTAGACCACGACCGTCTCGGGCGGATCAAGCGGCCCTGCCCACGGCTCCGTGAAAATGCAAAAAGCGTCATTCAGGTGACAGAGCAGGCAGCCGCCAGCATCTTCACCCGCGCTGGACGAGATCGCGGGGCGTGGTGGTGGCGTCGCGGCCTTCGATCCAGCGGTCGATCACGGCCAGCGCCGCTTCCTGGCTGCCCGCGGCGATGGCTTCGCGCAGGCCGCGCAAGGCAGAGGCCACCTCGATCTCCGACAGATGGGTCTCGCGGGCGCAGAAAATCTTGGGATGTGCCGTGGTCAGACGCTCGCCGCTCAGCGTCAGCTCTTCGCGCAGCTTTTCACCAGGGCGAAGCTCGGTGATCTCGATCGCAATATCGCCATCTGGATTGGCCTCATCGCAGACACTGTAGCCCGCGCTTTCGATGACCTGGCGGGCCAGTTGCAGGATCGCCACCTCTTCGCCCATATCCAGCACAAAGACCTCACCGCCCTGTGCCATGGCCCCGGCGCGCAGCACCAGATGCACCGCCTCGCGCACGGTCATGAAATAGCGCATCATATCGGGGTGGGTCACCGTGACCGGGCCACCGCGGCTGATCTGTTCCTGAAAAAGCGGCACCACCGAACCCGAAGAGCCGAGCACATTGCCGAAGCGCACCATGGTGAAAACGGTGCCCCCGGCGCGCGCCGCCAGATCCTGGATCACCAGTTCGGCAAACCGCTTTGATGCCCCCATCACCGAGGCCGGGCGCACCGCCTTGTCCGATGACACCAGGATGAAGCGTTCAACGCCTGCGTTCTCGGCCTCGCGCGCCAATGTCTGAGTGCCGAGCACGTTATTGGCCAGCCCCGAGATCGGGTTCGCCTCGACCAGCGGCACGTGTTTATAGGCGGCAGCATGGATCACCACCTGGGTGCCATGTTCGGACAGCACCTGACGCACCTGGCGCGGATCGGTCACCGAGCCCAGAACCGGCACCAGAGCGACATTGCTGTCCTCGGCCAGCGGGCGCAGTTCCATCTCGATATTGTAAAGCGCCAGTTCATTGAGTTCATAGAGCAGCAGTTTCGCAGGTCGGCAGGCCAATACCTGACGCGCCAGTTCCGACCCGATCGAGCCCCCTGCCCCCGAAATCAACACCACCCGGCCGGCATAGCTGGCGCAATCATCGCCAAGCGAGGTCACCGCCTGCGCCCGGCCCAGAAAATGCGCGGGCTTCACCGGCGTCAGCTTTTCCAGAAGCGGTTCTTCTCCAATGAGCTGCGCGAAAGACGGCAGGCTTTGCACCTCCAGCCCCATATTTTGCAACCGCCGGGCAATCTGCGCCTGTTTCGGCTGGCTGAGCGAGGGGATCGCAATCAGCACCCGGCTGATATGTCTTTCTTCGGCGATGCGGGCAATGCGGGCGGGTGTATAGACCGGCAGACCCGCGATCAGCACGCCCTGCAGGGCCGTGTTGTCATCGACGAAGGCCACCGGGTCGATGCCCTCATGGCTGCGCAGCGCCGAGGCCAGCTGCGTGCCGGTGGTTCCGGCCCCGTAAATCAGCACCCGACGGCGCGGAATTTCGCGCCGGTAGATGGCGGTCACGATCTGATACATCAAGACCCGGCTGATCGCGGAAAACAGAAAAAAGCCGATCCCGAAAACCACGAAGATGCCTAGCGGCAACGCCAGGCCAAAAAGCCAGGAAAGCGCCGCCATCGCGCCGGTCAGATAGACCGCAAAGATGCCGGTCTTGGCCACCGCCCGGCCTTCATAGGCATTGAGCTGGATCTGCGGAATGCCAAGCCCGACTGCCAGGCCCGCAGCAATGACGATCATATAGGGCAGGATCGGCAGAACCAGGCGCAATGTGTCCAGCGGGGCCAGCGGGGCGACCTGAATGCCAAAGGCAAAGATCATCGCCAGCGGCACCAGCAGCAGATCGACCAGCAGGAGTATGTTGCGCTTTTGGCGGCGGGTCAGAGATTTTACGAATTTCAGCATCCCGCTCTCACGCCCACCCCTCAAAATCACATCCACTACAAATTGACCCACTGCCCGGACTGTCCCGGACAGCTTTCATGCTCGATATTCGAAAAACGGGGTCTTTCTGAAAATAGTCTCATGTCAAGATATCGTGTTCCGCCTTTGCGACATAAGTGAACCGCGTTGCATGTGCGAAATCTCGCCGAGAATTGCGTATCGCGTGGGCGCTTCCTGGCCCTGAACTGGATAATGATCGTAATCTGGTTAAAGAACTGTAAAGAAAACCCAAAATGCATTGGCCATGGTCGCCCTTTCCGATCCATCTTGTATTGATCGCCCTGCTATCGCTGACGGAGGGCGGCGCAAGAGCATCTGAGCCGGTTCACCCAGTCACCTGCGTCGCCCCTTCGGGCGGGATCGATCCAGGCAGCGAGATCCATCTCGACGGGATCTGCGCGGCCTTGCAAAACAGACCTGACATCATCGCACGCGGCGCAGAATTGCAGCTCGTTCTGATCGTCGAGGACCTGCGCCCCGATCACGTCACCGCCTATCTGGAATGGCAGGGCGCGAACGACCGCATGCGCGGCCCGTCGGTCGAATTCGGGTTTCTTGATACCAGCCTTGGATCGGTGCAATATGATTTTATCGCGGCAGGCCTCACTCAGGCCACAAATTTTCCCTAGGCAGCGTCCCGATATCTGACCGAATGAGGACCCTTTCAGCCATGCCACCCATCAGCACCGCATTTCGTTCCTTCGATACAGAGCACAGTTTCGACCCGCTTGGCATGCAGGCTGCCGCGATTGTCGAGATCGTATCCTCGCCGGCCGACCCCACGACCCTGAACATGATGGCGATCGGCGACAGTTTCTCCGGCGTATTGCAGACGGTAGGTGATGATGACTGGGTCGCGGTGACGCTACAGGCGGGCTCCAGCTATGAGATCAACCTCTTCGGCAGCGGCGTGGGCGCTCTCTCTGATCCATATCTTCGGCTTTACGATGCCAATGGCGCGCAGGTGGCCTTCAACGACGATGGCGGCAGCGGTTACAATTCCCGGATCATCTATACGCCGTCCAGCACCGAGACCTATTACATCAGCGCGCGGGCCTATGGCGATACGGGCCAGGGCAATTATCAGATCACGGTGGACACGGCGGCGGCAAATAGCGTCGCCGGATCTCTGGACCAGTTGGCCACCTATCTCACCGATGGCTACTGGACCGACAATGGCGGATCGCGCCATACGTTCGACACCTCCATCAGCAATATCATCACCGTTAATATCACCGCGTTGTCGGCGGATGGCCAACGCCTTGCCCGATGGGCGATGGAGGCTTGGGAGCGGGTGGCCGATATCCGGTTCGCAGAAACCTCCGGATCGGCCCAGATCACCTTCACCGACGACCAACCCGGGGCCTATTCCAGTTATTGGTCCATCGGCGGCACCACCCAGTCGGCCATCGTCAATGTCTCGGCCTCCTGGCTGAATTCCTACGGCACCCAGATCGACGATTATTCCTTCTCTACTTACCTGCACGAGATTGGCCATGCGCTCGGGCTCGGCCATCAGGGCAATTACAACGGTGCCGCCACCTATGGTGTGGACGAGACCTTTGCCAATGACAGCTATCAGGCCTCGCTCATGTCCTATTTCTCGCAGACCGAGAATACCTTCGTAAATGCCAGCTACGGGCTGCCGGTCACCGCCATGATCGCCGATATCATCGCGATTCAGAGCCTTTACGGCGCGCCGGACAGCAATTCCGACACCGCCGGCGACACGGTCTATGGCGTCGGCCAGACCATCGGCGGCTATCTGGGCGTGCTGTTCGATGCGCTGCTTTCCGACCAGGACCCCAATAATTACTATGGCGATGGTTCCGTCGCACTGACCCTGTATGATCAGGGCGGCACCGATACCGTCGATTTCAGCACCGATACCACCGACCAGAGTGTTGATCTGAATGCGGAAGGCATCTGGAACGTGCGCGGTCTGATCGGCAATGTCGTCGTCGCCCGTGGCACGGTGATCGAGAATTATGTAGCCGGATCGGGTAATGACTTTGTTTTGGGCAATGATGCTGCAAATACGCTGACCGGCAATGGTGGATCAGACACGCTGAATGGAGGAATTGGCGCTGACAGTTTATTTGGCGGTGATGGTGCTGATACGTTGGATGGCGGCGGCGGCAATGATTTCCTGCATGGCGAGGCCGTCGACAGAAGCTTTGATCCGGTCGCAGCGCAGGTTTACCGGCTTTATCAGGCGACGCTGGACCGCGCGCCGGATCTGGCCGGGCATAGCGATTGGACCGCACAGCTGCTGAGCAATGCCATGACCCTGCAACAGGTCGCCAATGGCTTCGTCAATTCATCCGAATTTCAGTCCACCTATGGTGCCACCACCAACACCGAATTCGTCACCCTGCTGTATAACAACGTGCTGAATCGCGCCCCGGATGCGGGCGGGCTGGCGGGTTGGGTCGGGCAGCTCGACAGCGGGGCCCTGACCCGCGCCGAGGTGGTCACGGGGTTCTCCGAAAGTCGGGAATTCCGCACCAATACCGAGGCAGAGGCCCTGAATTTCAGCCGCGCCGGCTATCAGGCCGGCTGGTCCGACGATGTCTATCGGCTCTATCAGGCGACGCTGGACCGCGCTCCCGATCCAAGCGGCTTCGACAACTGGACCGAGGCGCTTGCGGCGGGCACCGATTACCTCTCGGTGATCTCGGGCTTCGTCAACTCGACCGAGTTCCAGTCCACCTATGGCAGCACCACCAACGCGG
>NZ_JBTUJH010000013.1:0-43828 GCF_058343375.1 Alterinioella sp. | reverse complement strand
CCCTGCCTACTGATAGGCGCACCGATGGATTGCGGCAAACGCCGCCGCGGCTGCATGATGGGCCCCGATGCCTATCGCACCGCTGGCCTGGCCGAGGCGCTGGCCGATCTGGGCCGCGAAATGCGCGATCTGGGCAATGTCACCCCCGCCGCCCTGCAACCCGTCACCGGGCTGCCGCATCTGCATGCGCTGGCCGAAAACATCGCCTGGACCAAGGCCCTTGCAGGCGCGGCCGAGGACGCGATGGCGCAAGGTTTTCCGATCTTCATGGGCGGCGATCATGCGCTGGCGCTTGGCACCGTCTCGGGCGTCGCCAATCATGCCGCCAAGGTAAAACGGCCACAATTTCTGCTCTGGCTGGATGCGCATTCCGATTTCCACACCCCCGCCACCACGGGTTCGGGCAATCTGCACGGCACGCCGGTGGGCTATGTCACCGGCGGGCCCGATTTCGACGGCTTCCCGCCGGTGACCAACCCGGTGCCGCTGGATCAGATCTGCATGATCGGCCTGCGCTCGGTCGATGCCCAGGAAAAAGCCGCGCTGCAAGGCACCGACATGGTCCTGCATGACATGCGCGCGATTGATGAACATGGCATCGCCGCGCCCCTGCGCGATTTTCTGGCACGCGTGAAAGCCGCCAATGGCCTGCTGCATGTCTCGCTGGATGTCGATTTTCTTGATCCCGCCATCGCGCCTGCCGTCGGCACCACCGTTCCCGGCGGGGCCAGCTTCCGCGAAGCGCATCTGGTGATGGAGATCCTGCATGATAGCGGGCTGGTCTCCTCGCTCGATCTGGTCGAGCTGAACCCCTTCCTCGATGATCGCGGCCGCACCGCAAGCCTGATGGTCGATCTCACCGCCTCGCTGATGGGCCGCCGGGTCTTTGACCGCCCCACCCGCAGCTTCGCCTGAAAGGTAACGCCATGACCCTGCCCCAACCCTCCGAGCGCGCCTTCGTGCCCTTCGTTTCGGTCGCCAACATGATGCGCCTGATCCATTCCATCGGGGTCGAGACGATGCTGGTGGAACTGGCCGCCTATATCGAGGCCGATTTCCGCCGTTGGCCGCTGTTTGACAAAACCCCGCGCGTGGCGGTCCATTCCAGGGACGGCGTGATCGAGCTGATGCCGACATCGGACGGTTCCCAATACGCGTTCAAATATGTCAACGGCCACCCCAGGAACACGCGCGACGGGTTGCAAACCGTCACTGCCTTCGGCCTGCTGGCCGATGTCGCCACCGGCTACCCCACGCTACTGACCGAAATGACGATCCTGACCGCCCTGCGCACGGCGGCAACCTCGGCCATGGTGGCAAAATACCTCGCCCCCAAAGGGGCCACGACCATGGCGATGATCGGCAATGGCGCACAATCGGAGTTTCAATCGCTGGCGATGAAAGCCATTTGCGGCATCACCAATGTGCGCCTCCATGATACCGATCCCGCCGCCACCGCCAAAACCGCGCGCAATCTCGCCGGTCAGGGCCTGACCGTGGTCAGCTGCATCTCTGCCGAGGACGCAATGGAAGGGGCCCAGATCATCACCACCTGCACCGCAGACAAACAAAACGCCACCATCCTGACCGACAACATGGTCGGCGCAGGCGTCCATATCAACGCCATCGGCGGTGACTGCCCTGGCAAGACAGAACTTGCCGCAGCGATTCTGCATCGTTCCGATATCTTCGTGGAATACCCACCGCAAACCCGGATCGAGGGCGAAATCCAGCAGGTCGCCGACGACCATTCCGTCACCGAAATGTGGCAGGTCATCGCAGGCCAGGCACAGGGCCGGACATCACCCACCCAGATCACGCTTTTTGACAGCGTCGGATTCGCGATCGAGGATTTCTCGGCCCTGCGCTACATCCGCGACCGGCTGGAAGGCACGCAGTATTTCGACCAGCTCGACATGCTGGCCGACCCTGATGATCCGCGCGATCTGTTTGGCATGTTGCAACGCGCCAAAACCTGAGCACCCGAACACATGGGCCGGAGGGGGCCTTGCCCCCGCACCCGTTCCGGGTGCCCCCCAGGATATTTGACGCGCAAAGAAGGCAAATTTTAATAAAATTGTCGACTTCTTCTTTATGAAAATACTCGCCGCCGGCAGGCCGCGCTGCGACGATCCCTGCCTTGGCAGGGTGAGGAGCAGCGCCCCGGTCGCGTCAGCGAAACGATCGCTGTCAGTGCAGTGTGAACTCGCCCACCATATTTTGCCATTCACCCGCACCGATCATCTTGCGATGCGTGAAGCGCACCGAATGCAGCGACCCTTCGATCTCGCCCTGCCAGAACTCGATGAAGGAAAACAGCCGCGGGTGATCGGGTGCAAGATCATAATCCTGCCACAGGAACGTATTCAGCACATGCGGAAAATCGGGCATGTGATAAAACATCTCGGCCGTGGTCAGCCCATAGCCTTTCAGCATCAATTCGGTCTCGGTTTTCACCATTTTCTGCCTCGTTTGATTGACCTCCCCTGCCCAATCATGCCTCAAGATGATTTAAAATCAAATAAAACAAGTTGTTACCAAGCGTGATGCAGGAGTGCCAAGCCCCATTGCACCCTATATCCCGCGCCACTATAGTGCCTGACAACAAGATATAGACGCGGCAGGCAGCAAGCGAGCCCCCTTTTGACCGACACGCCAGAACCCCCTGAAAACATGGATGAAAACCAGGCCCCCGCGCCTGCATACCATGGTCCCCAAATCTCCATCGCCGATGAGATGAAAACCAGCTTCATCGAATACGCGATGAGCGTCATCATCTCCCGTGCGATTCCCGATCTGCGCGACGGGCTGAAACCGGTGCACCGGCGCATTCTCTATGCGATGCATGAGACCGGCAACACGCATGACAAATCCTACCGTAAATCGGCACGCGCCGTGGGCGATACGATGGGCAAATACCATCCCCATGGCGATAGTGCGATTTATGACGCGCTGGTGCGTATGGCACAGCCGTTTTCGATGTCCTTGCCGCTTTTGGACGGTCAGGGAAATTTCGGCTCGATGGATGGCGATAACGCCGCCGCCATGCGTTATACCGAAGTGCGCATGGATAAGCCGGCGGCGTCGCTTCTGGCCGATATCGACAAGGACACCGTTGATTTCGTTGACAATTACGATGGCAAAGATCGCGAACCCTCGGTCCTGCCTTCGCGCTTTCCCAATATGCTGGTCAATGGCGCGGGCGGCATTGCCGTCGGCATGGCAACCAATATCCCGCCGCATAATCTGGGCGAAGTGATCGACGCCTGCCAGGCGCTGATCAAGGATGCGGATCTCACCTCAGAACAATTGATGGACTATGTTCCGGCCCCCGATTTTCCCACCGGCGGCATCCTTTTGGGGCGCACCGGCGCGCGCAAGGCCTATCTTGAAGGGCGCGGCAGCGTCATCATCCGCGCCAAGACCCGAATCGAGGAAATCCGCAAGGATCGCTATGCCATCGTGCTTGATGAGATCCCCTATCAGGTCAACAAGGCCTCGATGATCGAAAAAATCGCCGAGCTTGTGCGCGACAAGAAACTGGAAGGCATTTCCCACGTTCAGGATGAAAGCGACCGGCTTGGCGTGCGCGTGGTGATCGAGTTGAAACGCGATGCCACGGCCGAGGTCGTGCTCAATCAGCTGTTCCGCTTCACCAGCATGCAAACCCATTTCGGCTGCAACATGCTGGCGCTGAACGGGGGCCGCCCCGAACAGCTTACCTTGCGCGGTTTCCTGACCGCCTTTCTCGATTTCCGCGAAGAGGTGGTCGCCCGGCGCACCGCCTTTGAACTCAGAAAGGCCCGTGAACGCAGCCATATTCTCTGTGGCCTGGCGGTTGCGGTCTCCAATGTCGACGAAGTGGTCGCCACCATCCGCGCCTCGGCCGATGCGGCCGAAGCCCGTCACAAGCTGATGACCCGGCGCTGGCCGGCCGGGGCGATTCTCGAATATATCGCGCTGATCGACGACCCCAGCCATACCGCAAATGACGATGGCACCTATAACCTCTCCGAGGCGCAGGCGCGCGCCATATTGGAACTGCGCCTGCAACGCCTGACCCAGATCGGGGTCAAGGAAGTCACCGATGAATTGCAGGATCTGGCTGCAAAGATCCGCGATTTTCTCGAGATCCTGGGCTCGCGCGACCGCATCCTTGCGATCATCTCCGCCGAACTGGCCGAGATCCGGGACCAGTTTGCCGTGCCGCGCCGCACCGAGATTGTCGACTGGTCCGGTGATATGGATGACGAGGACCTGATCGAGCGCGAGGATATGGTCGTGACCATCACCTCGGGCGGCTATATCAAACGCACGCCGCTGATCGATTTCCGCGCCCAGCGGCGCGGCGGCAAGGGCCTCAGCGGCATGTCGACCAAAGAGGATGATGTCGTCACCACGCTGTTCGTGGCCAACACCCACACGCCGCTTTTGTTCTTCACCACCGATGGCATGGTCTACAAGCTCAAGACCTGGCGCCTGCCGCAGGGCGGGCGCACCGCCAAGGGCAAGGCCATCGTCAATATCCTGCCGATCCCGCCCGGCGTCTCGATCGCCGCCGTAATGCCGGTGGACCGCGATGAAAAAGACTGGGGCGACCTGCAGATCGTCTTTGCCACCTCCGCGGGCGATGTGCGGCGCAATATGCTCAGCGATTTCACCAATGTGATGCGCAACGGCAAGATCGCGATGAAACTGCCCGAGGGGGTCGAACTGGTCAATGCCCGCATCTGCACCGAAGATGACGATGTCATGCTGGTCACCGATGCCGGGCGCGCCATCCGCTTCCGCACCACCGATGTGCGCGTCTTCAAGGGCCGCGATTCGACCGGCGTGCGCGGCATCCGCCTGTCGGGCGATACCCGTGTTGTGTCGATGGCCGTGATCCGGAATTTCGTCGCCAGTTCGGAAGAACGCATCGCTTATCTGAAAATGCGCCGCGCCATGGCCGGGCTGTCCGATGAAGATGCCGGCGAAGATGATGAAATCGCCGACGATTTCGCTCTGCCGCAGGACCGCTACGCCGAAATGTCGGCGGCCGAGGATCTGATCCTGACCATCACCGCCAAGGGCTCGGGCAAGCTCAGCTCAAGCCATGATTACCCGGTTCGCGGTCGTGGCGGCCAGGGCGTGGCCGCAATGGATCGCGCCATGCGCGGCGGTGCCATCGTGGCCGCCTTCCCGGTCGAGATGGAGGATCAGGTCATGCTGGCCACCTCGACCGGTCAGTCGATCCGCTGCCCCGTCAACGGCATCTCGTTCCGGTCCCGCTCCGCCGGTGGGGTCAAGGTCTTTGACACCGCCAAGGGGGAGGTCGTGGTATCCGTCGCCTGGATCGCCGATCAGGGCGATGCGGAGGAACCCGAGACCGACGACCCGGCCGAATGACCGACCTGCTGGCGCTTGGCGCTCGCCTCCTTCTGGCGATGCTCTTCGTGCTCGGCGCGCTGCAAAAACTGGATGATCCGGCCCCGGCGATGGATCTGCTGGTGGCGCGCGGCCTGCCCGCGATCCTGATCTGGCCTGCCCTGCTGTTCAACGGCATTGCGGGCATTGCGCTCTCTGCCGGCTACCGGACCCGCGCCTTTGCGCTGCTGGGGGCCGCCTACTCTGCCGTGACCTCCTATTTTCACTTCCTGCCCGATGATCCCTG
This sequence comes from Alterinioella sp., assembly GCF_058343375.1. Taxonomy (NCBI): domain Bacteria; kingdom Pseudomonadati; phylum Pseudomonadota; class Alphaproteobacteria; order Rhodobacterales; family Paracoccaceae; genus Alterinioella; species Alterinioella sp. Next base: position 38,175 of record NZ_JBTUJH010000013.1, on the reverse strand, counting down.
GCAGATGTCCATCTTCGTCAAGAACTGGACCATTGCAGGCGGGTTTCTGATGCTCGCCGCCCATGGTCCGGGCCGATATTCCTGGGACAGATCATGACCATGCAAGGATGCTGGCCGCAGGCATGCATTGCGGGCAGGCCGCGCGCTGAGCCCATGCTCACCCGATAACTTGCACCGCCCCGCACTGGCCTGACCCAGGCCCGGCAATGCGACACGCGGGCCGAGGCTTTCCAATCGCCGCGGCCCGCTCTATATCCCGGCCCATGACCACACCCATCCATATCATCGGCGGCGGCATGGCCGGATCCGAGGCCGCCTGGCAGGCCGTGCAGCAAGGCGTCCCCGTGGTGATCCACGAAATGCGCCCGACCGTCGGCACATTCGCACATCAGACCGGCCACCTGGCCGAAATGGTCTGCTCCAATTCCTTCCGCTCCGATGATGATGAACAAAACGCCGTCGGCCTGCTGCATTGGGAAATGCGCGCCGCGGGCGGGCTGATCATGGCAATGGCCGACCGTCACCGCATACCCGCGGGCGGCGCTCTGGCCGTTGACCGCGATGCTTTTGCCGCCGATGTCACCGCCCGGCTGCGCGCCCATCCGCTGGTCACCATCAGCACGACGGAAATCACCGCCCTGCCCGAAACCGGCCCCGCCATCATCGCCACCGGGCCGCTCACCTCAGGGGCGCTGGCAGCGGCCATCTCCGATGCGGCCGGGCAGGACAGCCTGGCCTTTTTCGACGCCATCGCGCCCATTATCCATGCCGACAGCATCGACATGTCCAAGGCCTGGATGCAGTCGCGCTATGACAAGGGCGACACCGAGGAAGAACGCACCGCCTATCTGAACTGCCCGATGGATCGCGACACCTATGAAGCCTTCATCGACGCGCTGCTGGCGGCGGAAAAAACCGAGTTCCGCGAGGGCGAAACAGCGGGCTATTTCGACGGCTGCCTGCCGATCGAGGTGATGGCCGAACGCGGCCGCGAAACGCTGCGCTTTGGCCCGATGAAACCGGTCGGCCTGACCAACCCGCACCAGCCCCAGATCAAGGCCCATGCCGTGGTGCAGCTCAGGCGCGACAACAAACTGGGCACGCTCTATAATATCGTCGGCTTCCAGACCAAGATGAAGTATGGCGCGCAAACCGCTGTTTTCAAAATGATCCCCGGCCTGGAAAACGCCAGATTCGCGCGCCTCGGCGGCATCCATCGCAACACATTCATCAATTCGCCAACCCTGCTCGATGCCCAGATGCGGCTGCGCGGGCAGCCCCATATCCGCTTTGCCGGCCAGATCACCGGCGTCGAAGGCTATGTCGAATCTGCGGCCATGGGCCTGCTGGCGGGACGCCTGGCCGTGGCCGAGATACGGGGCGAAACCCTGCCCCCCGTGCCCCAGACCACCGCCATGGGCGCGCTCATCCACCACATCACCGGCGGGGCCGAGGCCAGGACCTTCCAGCCGATGAATGTCAATTTCGGCCTCTTTCCCCCGATTGATCTCAAGGGCGGACGCCGCAACCGCAAGGCCCGCTACAAAGGCTATTCCGACCGCGCCAAGACGGCCTGGACCGGCTGGCTGGCCGATCAGGCGCACCCCGCTGCGGTTTGATCTGGACGCAAAGCCGCTGCCGCTGCTAGCCTCGCCGCCATGAGCGAAAAATTCCTGACCAGATCCTACGGCAAGAAAAGCCCCGACGCGCTCATGGCACATTACGATGCCTGGGCCGACAGCTATGATGCCGAGACCACTGAGAACGGCTATGCCACACCGGCCCGCTGCGCCGCCGCGCTGGCCGCGACCGGGCTGACCAAAACCGCCGCGATCCTCGATCTGGGCTGCGGCACCGGCCTTTCCGGGGCCGCCCTGACCGCTGAGGGCTTCACCGTGATCGACGGCACCGACCTGTCTGCGGGCATGTTGGAAAAGGCCGAACAACGCGGCCTCTACCGGAACCTTTTCCTCGGCCAGCCCGATGCCCCATTGCCACAAGGCCCCTATCAGGCGATCTGCGCCGTCGGTGTCATCAGCCCCGGTGCCGCCCCGGCCGCGATGCTGGCCACAGCGCTCGACCTGCTGCCGCCCGGTGGCTGCCTGGTGATGTCGCTGAATGATCACGGGCTGGCCGATGCCGCCTATACCGGTGCAATCGCGACGCTGATCGCGGCCGGAACGGCGGTGATGACATTCGAGGAACACGGGACCCACCTGCCCGGAATTGACTTGAAGTCCACAGTATATGTGCTTGAAAAAACGTGACTTTCACGACAAGATTCGCCCCATCCCCAACCGGCCCGCTACATCTGGGCCATGCCTATTCCGCCAGTCTCGCGCATGATATGGCGCGCGCCGCGGGCGGCCGGTTTCTGCTGCGCATGGACGATATCGACCAGACCCGCGCCCGCGCCAGTTGGGGGGCGCAGATCGAACGGGATCTGACCTGGATTGGCCTGAGCTGGGATGGCCCGATCTGGCATCAATCCGACCACCTGCCCCGCTACCGTGCCGCCCTGGATATGCTTGCCGCAGCCGGGCTGACCTATCCCTGCTCCTGCAAGCGCCGCGATATCGAGGCCGCCGCCGCCGCGCCGCAGGAAGGCGTGCCAAGCCATGGCCCCGATGGCCGCATCTATCCCGGCACCTGTCGCGGCCGGGCGACGTCGGATCTGAAACCGGGCGACGCAATCCGTCTCGATCTGGCCCGCGCGATGCCACCCGTCGCGCCCGTCTTCACCGAAACCGGCCCGGCCCATGCCGGCCGCCACAGCGTCACGCCGGACCACCTGCTGACCCATATCGGCGATCCGGTCCTGGCCCGCCCGCAAATGGCCGCCTCCTATCACCTGTCGGTCGTGATCGACGACGCGGCCCAGAATATCACCCATGTGATCCGCGGCGAAGACCTGTTCGCGGCCAGTTTTCTGCACGCCACCTTGCAGGCCATCCTCAACCTGCCGCGCCCGATCTACCACCATCACGCGCTGATCCGCGATGACCATGGCAAGCGGCTCGCCAAACGCGACGATGCGCGCGCCATCCAAACCTATCGCGCCGCCGGCCTCAGCCCGAAAGCCATCCGGGCCATGCTGCCCCTGGCTTCCTTGCGCTCATGAATATCCAAAACAGCCCCCCCGCGCGCCCGTTAACCTTAACGCGCACCCCCCCTTCTTCTTTGTCCAAATACTCCCGCCGGAGGCATCCAACATCCGCCCCGCCGCGGCCGGTCAATGCTCGGGCGCCATGATCTCCACTTCCACCCCATCCCGCACAGCCGTATAGAAACAGACCCGCCGATTGGTGTGACAGGCCGGCCCGCTCTGGCGCACCAGCGCCAACAGGCAATCGCGGTCGCAATCAATGCGCAGCTCGACCAGCTCCTGGACATGGCCCGAGCTTTCACCCTTGACCCAGAACGCCGCCCGTGAACGTGACCAATAGGTTACCCGGCCGGTGGCCAGCGTTCGCGCCACCGCCTCGGCATTCATCCAGGCCAGCATCAGAACTTCCCCCGTCGCTTCCTCCTGCGCGATGCAGGGCAGCAGACCATCGCCATTATACCTCAAACCGCTGGGATCAAATTCCATGCCCGGGCTCCCTTTGCAAATCGCGCCTGCCTCGCTACCTATAGGTCTGAGGCGTGAGGGAAAAGCCATGACCACCGACACCGACCTGATCAAACTCTATTCACGGCGCATTCTGGCCCTGGCGGCCGATATCCCGCTGACCGACCGCCTGGACAGCCCGCAGGCCAGCACGCGCAAACGCGCGCCGCTTTGCGGCTCGACCGTCACCGTTGATCTGGACATGGAAAACGGCGTCATCACCCGGTTCGGCCAGGATGTGAAAGCCTGCGCCCTGGGTCAGGCCTCGGCCGCTTTGCTGGGGGCAAATGTGCTGGGCCGCAGCCGGGCCGAGATCGAGACCGGGCGCAATCAGCTGCGCGCCATGCTCAAGGATGGTGGCCCGCCGCCCTCAGCCCCCTTCACCGGCTTTGAAGTTCTGGAACCCGCGCGCGACTATAAAAACCGCCACGCCTCGATCATGCTGGCATTCGAGGCCACGCTGGACGCCATGACCGAGGCCGAAAACGCCGCCTGCGCCTGAAAATTCTTTCACAAGACCTTCCCCCGCTCGTAAAAAAAACCGCCGCGCTCCGGGGGCAACCGAAGGGCGACGGCAAGGTATGCGTGTCGGCGTATTTCAAAGCCCGCTGCGGGCCAGGGCAGGCAAAAACCCTGTAAAGGCACCATCAGGCAGAGGCCGCGCGGGGTTGGGTTGCGGACAGATCCCCGCACGATTTCGAAAAAGGCTTCGGACGATCGACCGCAGGCAGAAATTTCAAAGCGTCAGACGAGACCCGGCAGATGCAGCAATCCGACGGTCATGGCCGCAAGCGCCAGAACCCCGGCAAAATCATAAAGCAGCGTATCGCGGGAGGTCTCAAGGATCTGTCTGATCTGGCTGAACATGGTTTAAATTCCCTCAATATTCATCGGCGTGTTAACGCTTTGTTCTCATTTTGATCCTCCAAAAGCAAGAACTTTCTACGAACATTTGCGAACAAAGCGCAATCAAAGGGTTAACACGCGCCCTAACCCACTGAAATCAAACGGATCGCCTTGTCCTGTTCCATCAGCCATAAAAGCACCCGCGCCGATTGCCCGCGCGGGCCGGTCAGATCGGGGTCATGGGCCAACAGCGCGCGCGCATCACGCTGCGCGATTTCCATCAGATCGGTCTGGCTTTCCATATCCGCGACCCGGAACCGAGGCAGCCCCGATTGCGCCACCCCGATCAGATCGCCGGCCCCGCGAATGGCCAGATCTTCTTCGGCGATGCGGAACCCGTCCTCGGTTTCGCGCAACACCTGCAGGCGGCGGCGCGCGGTTTCGCCCAAAGGCGCGCGATACATCAGCAAACAGGTCGAGGCCGCCGCCCCCCGCCCGACCCGGCCGCGCAGCTGGTGCAGTTGCGCCAGGCCAAAATTTTCCGCCCGCTCGATCACCATGATCGAGGCATTGGGCACATCCACGCCGACCTCGATCACCGTGGTGGCAACCAGAACCCGCGTTCGCCCCGTGTTGAAATCATCCATCGCGGCATCTTTTTCGGCGGGCGGCATCTGGCCATGGACCAGCCCCACCACGCCCTCGCCCAGCGCGGCGCGCAGCGCCTTGAACCGGTCCTCGGCCGCAATCATGTCGACCGCTTCGCTTTCCTCGACCAGCGGACAGACCCAATAGGCCTGACGGCCCTCGGCCACCGCGTCGCGCAGATGCTGCACCACCTCGCCCATCCGCGCAGTGCTGACCAACGCCGTCGTGATCGGCAGCCGCCCGGGTGGTTTTTCATCCAGAACCGAAATATCCATATCGCCATAGGTCGCCAGGCTCAGCGTGCGCGGGATCGGCGTCGCCGTCATCACCAGAATATCGGCGGCCTGGCCCTTTTCGCCCAGCCGCACCCGTTCACGAACCCCGAACCGATGCTGTTCATCGACCACCGCAAGGCGCAGATCGGCAAATTCGACATCCTCCTGAAACACCGCATGGGTGCCCACCAGAATCGAGATCTCCCCCGCTTTCAGCGCCGCCAGCTTGGCCCGGCGCGGCCCCGCCTTGTCACGGCCGGTCAGCATGTCCAGCCGCACCCCCGCCGCTTCCGCCATCGGTGCCAGGCTGGCCAGATGCTGCGCCGCCAGAATCGTGGTCGGTGCCATCATCACCGCCTGCCCCCCCGATTCGACCGCGATCAGCATCGCCAGCATCGCCACCAGCGTCTTGCCCGCCCCGACATCGCCCTGCACCAGCCGGTTCATCCGCACCGGCTGCGCCATATCTGCCGCGATCTCGTCAATGGCGCGGCTTTGCGCGCGCGTGGGGCGAAATGGCAGGCTGGCCAGAACCCGCTTGCGCAGATCGCCATCGCCCGCCGAGACAAACCCCTTGGCGCGCCGCACCTTGGCGCGGGCCAGACCAAGCGTCAGTTGATGGGCCAGCAGCTCATCATAGGCCAGCCGTTCGCGGGCCGGATGGGCGCGCGACAGATCCCGTTCATTTTCAGGGTGATGTGCTTTCACCAACGCCTCGGGCCAGGCCGGCCAGCCCTTCGACTTCAACAAGGGCAAGTCGATCCATTCACCCAGATACGGCGCGCGCGGCAGGGCCGAGGCCACGGCCTTTGCAATGCCTTTCTGGGTCACCCCCGCCGTCAGCGGATAGACCGGTTCATAGGCCGGGATCCTGTCCACTTCCTGCGGCGGCACGACATGATCGGGGTGGACCATCTGGGCCATGCCGTCAAACAGCTCCACCCTGCCCGACACCACGCGCCGCGCCCCGGTGGGCAAAAGCCGCTCGAGATAATCGGCGTGGGCATGGAAGAACACCAGATCAAAGCTGGTCTCGGCATCGCTTACCTGCACCCGGTAGGGCCGCGATTTGACCGCCGGTTTGCGATGCGGGCCGATCACCACCTCGACCGTCACAACACCCGGCAGAACCGCCGCATTGATCGAAGCCACGCGGGCCCGATCAATGCCGCCCACCGGCAGGGTCAGCAACAGATCCTTTGGCGTCTCGACATCCAGGCCCTTGTAATGTTTGGCGGTTTTTGGCCCGATACCATCCAGCGCCTCAAGCCCGGCAAATAGCGGAAACAGAATTTCGGGGCGCGTGCCCTTTGCCTCAGCCATCCCCGATCAACGCCAGCCAGGCGTCCTCATCCACGATCTCGACACCCAGTTCCGCGGCCTTCTTCGCCTTTGAGCCGGCCCCGGGGCCCGCGACCAGAATATCGGTCCGGGCGCTGACGCTGCCCGAAACCTTCGCCCCCAGCGCTTCGGCCCGCGCCTTGGCCTCGGCCCGGGTCATGCGCTCCAGCGTGCCGGAAAAGACCACCGTCTTGCCCGCGACCGGGCTGCCATCACTGGCCCGCGCGGCAGGCGGCAGCGGCGTCAGATGCGCCACCAACCGGTCGATCGAGGCGCGCTCAGACGCTTGCTGAAACGAGGTCACCAGCGACAGGGCCACGGTCGCGCCGATGCCGTCGATACCGGTCAGATCCTCCCAGGCCTCGCGCGCCCGCGGGTCCAGCCCGGCCCAGATCTCCTTGCGGGTGCCGGCAATATCGGCGCGCCGCCCATCGCGCGCAGCATTTTCGCGCTCATCCGCCACCGCCGCCTCGGCCCGGCGGTGGCGCTCGGCCGCAGGGGCGGCCGCATCGATCGCCGTCACCAGCGCGTCCCAACTCGCGTAATGGCGCGCCAGATCGGCGGCGGCAACCTCGCCGACATGGCGCAGCCCAAGCGCAAAGATCAGCCGCTCCAGCGGGATCCGGCGCTTGGCCTCGATCGCGCCAAAGAGGTTCTCGGCCGATTTCTCACCCCAGCCCTCGCGGTTTTTCAACTGTTGCAGCCCCTGGCCGTAGCGATCGGCCAGCGTGAAGATATCGGCCGGTTCCCGGATCCAGCCATCGAGGTAAAACTGCTCCACCTGCCTGGCCCCCAGCCCGTCAATGTCAAACGCCGCGCGAGAGACGAAATGTTTCAATTTCTCAACCGCTTGCGCCGGGCAGATCAGCCCGCCGGTGCAGCGGCGCACAGCGTCGCCCGCCTCGCGCAGCGCCTGCGACCCGCATTCCGGGCAGCGCGTCGGAAAATCGAACGGCACCGCCGTCTCGGGGCGTTTGCTCAGGTCGACATCGGCAATTTTCGGAATCACATCACCGGCGCGATAGACCTGCACCAGGTCGCCCACGCGAATATCCTTGCCGCCCCGGATCGCCTGTCCGCTCGCATCGCGCCCGGCGATGTAATCCTCATTATGCAGCGTCGCATTCGACACCACGACGCCGCCAACCGTGACCGGGGCAAGCCGCGCCACCGGGCTCAGCGCGCCGGTGCGCCCGACCTGAATGTCGATCGCTTCCAGCCGGGTCCAGGCCAGTTCGGCCGGAAATTTATGCGCAATCGCCCAGCGCGGCGTGGTCGATCTGAGCCCCAGCCGGCGTTGCAGATCCAGCGCATTCACCTTGTAGACCACGCCGTCGATATCATAGCCCAGCTCGGCGCGCGCCGCTTCGATCCGGGCGTAATGGGCCAGCATGTCTTCGGTGGAATTGCAGGCCCGCGTCAGCGGGTTGGTCTGAAACCCAAGCGCTGCCAGCCGTTCGATGGCACCGATTTGCGTCTCGGCCAGAGGGGCCGACAGCGCGCCCCAGCCATAGGCGAAATAGCGCAGCGGGCGGGCGCGGGTGATCTCACTGTCGAGTTGCCGCAGCGACCCGGCGGCGGCGTTGCGCGGATTGGCAAACGGTTTTGCCCCCACCGCCCGCTGGCGCGCGTTCAGCCCTGCGAAATCGGCGTGGCTCATGTAAACTTCGCCGCGCACTTCCAGCAGATCGGGCGCGCCGATCAGGCTTTGCGGAATATCGGCGATGGTGCGGGCATTTGCGGTAACGTCTTCGCCCACCGCGCCATCGCCGCGCGTGGCCGCCTGCACCAGGTCGCCCTTTTCATAGCGCAGCGACAAAGACAGCCCGTCGATCTTCGGTTCGGCGCTGAACACCAGCGGCGCGTCATCCGCCAGCCCCAGAAAATTGCGCACAGATTTGACGAAATCGACCACATCGGCCGCGTCAAAGGCATTGCCCAGCGACAGCATCCGCTCGGTATGGGCGACCTTGGCAAACCCCTCCGACGGGGCGGCCCCGACCTGGCTCGAGGGGCTGTCGGGGCGTAAAAGATGCGGAAATTCCGCCTCCAACGCCGCATTCTCGCGTTTCAGAGCGTCATATTCGGCATCCGAGATTTCCGGCGCATCGGCCTGATGATAGGCCAGATTGGCGCGTGACAGAACACGTGCCAGTTCCGCCAGCCGGGCGCGGGCCGCATCCTCATTCATCACCGGTTTTTCAGATGCCATCCCCATCCCCCGAAACAAACATATGACCTGCCTATCAGTGATAGGAGGCCACATGTCAGAGGTCCAGTGAGCTTTGGCAGATCAGGCGCTGGCGGCGAGGTCGGATGTATCCATTTCAGGGGCCGGATCGCGCAGCACATAGCCGCGCCCCCAGATCGTTTCGATATGATTGTCACCGCCGGTCGCCTCAGACAGTTTCTTGCGCAGCTTGCAGATGAACACGTCGATGATCTTCAGTTCCGGCTCATCCATGCCACCATAAAGATGGTTGAGGAACATTTCCTTGGTCAGCGTGGTGCCCTTGCGCAGCGACAGCAGTTCCAGCATCTGGTATTCCTTGCCGGTCAGATGCACCGGCCCGCCTTCGACTTCCACCGTCTTGGCATCGAGATTGACGCTAATGCGGCCGGTGCGGATGATGGATTGCGAATGCCCCTTGGAGCGCCGGATGATGGCGTGAATGCGGGCCACCAACTCGTCGCGGTGAAACGGTTTGGTCAGATAATCATCGGCCCCAAAGCCAAAACCCTTGATCTTGTTTTCGGTATCATCGGCCCCCGACAGGATCAGGATCGGCGTATCGACACGGGCCAGGCGCAATTGGCGCAGCACATCATGGCCATGCATGTCGGGCAGGTTGAGATCGAGCAGAATCAGGTCATAATCATAGAGCTTGGCAAGGTCGATTCCCTCCTCGCCCAGATCCGTCGAATAGACGTTCAGATTGGCATGGCTGAGCATCATTTCGATGCTCTTGGATGTGGTCGGGTCGTCTTCTACAAGCAAGACACGCATCTGATTCTCTCCGATTCTTTCCCAGCTTTTTCCGACCGTGGCCTGAAATCGTTAATTGCAAGTTACCTTTTTAGACAGTCTGGCGTCAAATTCTAGGCATTCAACCCGAAAATTCGTTTTATTTGCGGAATTCCTGCACCGCTGTGGCCTTAAGGGCCCGCTCACCATGTTGCGAAACGGCCTCAGTCCAGGCATCCAGCTCCTCTTGCGACAACCCATAGGCATCGCAGGCCTCCTCTGGCCCGATCAGGCCGTGCCGCACGGCGCGCACGATGGCGGCCTTGCGGCTGGCCACCCATCGCCGGGTTGCGGGGCTTGGCAGGTCGGCACGGGTCATCTGACTGCCATCGGGAAGGGTTATGGCAAAAGGCCCTTTGACACGTCGGATATACATGGCACCTCACTGGCTCTCACGGCATCTGGGCCCACTCTGGACCGAAACAGTTTAACAGGCGGTAACCAGGTCCCTTGCCGATAGGATGCATTTTCCTATATTGCGCTTGGATTGCCCGCCCGGAGACCCCCGAATGCCCCTTGATACAATGCCCCTGAATTCGCTCGGCTTTGCCAAAGCGCCCGCCGATACCCGCGTCGTGGTGGCGATGTCGGGCGGTGTCGACAGCTCGGTCGTGGCGGCGGTTCTGGCTGAACAGGGCTATGATGTGGTCGGCGTCACGTTGCAGCTTTATGACCATGGCGCGGCCCTGGCCAAAAAAGGCGCCTGCTGCGCCGGGCGCGATATTCACGATGCCCGCCGGGTCGCGGAAGAGATGGGGTTCCCCCATTATGTGCTTGATTATGAGAATATTTTCAAAGACGCTGTGATCAATGAATTCGCCGATGCCTATCTGGCCGGGGCCACGCCGGTGCCCTGTATCCGCTGCAATGAGCGGGTGAAATTCAAGGATCTGCTGGAAACCGCCAGGGATCTGGAGGCCGATTGCATGGCCACCGGCCATTATATCCAGCGCAAGATGGGCCGCACCAAGGCCGAATTGCATGCCGCCACCGATGCCAGCCGCGACCAGAGCTATTTTCTGTTTTCGACCACCCAGGCGCAGCTCGATTTCCTGCGCTTTCCGCTTGGGGGCCTGGCCTCCAAGGATGAAACCCGCAAGCTGGCGGCGAAATTTGGCCTGCCGGTGGCCGATAAACCCGACAGTCAGGATATCTGTTTCGTGCCGGACGGAAACTATGCCAGCGTGATCGAGAAACTGCGCCCCGGTGCCGCCGATCCCGGCGAGATCGTGGATCTGGACGGCACTGTTCTGGGCACCCATCGCGGCGTCATTCACTATACGATCGGCCAGCGGCGCGGGCTCGGCATCGGCGGGCGCGCCGATCCGCTCTATGTTGTCCGGCTCGATCCCGATGCGCGCCGGGTCGTGGTCGGCCCGAAAGCGGCGCTGTCCACCCGGACAGTGCCGATTCGCGAAATCAACTGGCTCGGGGATGATCCGCTGATATCGCGGGATGAATGGCACCTCGCGGTCAAGATCCGGTCGACCCGGCCGCCGCGCGCCGCGATCCTGCGGCCCCTCTCCGCGACCGAGGCCAGCATCGAACTGCTCACGCCCGAGGAAGGCGTCAGCCCCGGACAGGCCTGCGTGTTCTATGACCCTGATGGCAGCCGCGTGCTTGGTGGCGGCTGGATCTGGCGCGGCAATTGATCCGCCACCCGCCTAAAGCGCGCCGCCTTCCAGCCCGACCCGGATGGCGGCTTCGACCAGATCAAAACTGGCCTCGCCGCTGATATCCTCGAAATACAGCACACCCGGCCAGGGTGGCTTGCGGTTGGAATAGCCCTTCGCGGTAATCGCCTGGGCCACACGCTTGATCCCGCGCATTTTCAGGCGGCAAAGCCTGTCGATCTCGATCCTGGCGGCCGCCAGATCGGCAATTCCATTCCGGTCGACCTCGGACGACCCGACCCCGGCAAAGAACGGAACGTTTTGCTTGATCGCCTCATTGGTGTAGAATTCCACCGGCACCCGATCATCGTGCAAGCGGATGACGAAATCCTGACAGATCTTGTGCTTTTGCGCCATCAGCTCTGCCAAATCCACCTTGGCCACCGGCGCCCGGCGTTGCTTGCGCGCAGTTCGGCGCTCTTTCTTCTGGGTGGTCGCGACATAATCCCCCCGGAAATTCGCATCATATACCCGGTGACCCCATGGGTTTTCCTCTTTCAGACGGCGTATGGCGCGGATCGAGAAGTTTTTACAATTCTCCGGCCCGATGAAGAAAGGCGACCCCGACGCATCGGACAGCTCGACCCAGCCATCGGGATTTCTTGCCATGAAATGATCGATCCAGGGTTTGTGTATCTGATCCACCAGATGATCCAGCAGCTGATTGGCAAAATCCGGATCGTGAATCAATGCCCCCAGCAGCGGCTCCTGGCCAAAGATATCGGCGGCCAGATTATAGGGTGCCGATATTTGCAGGATCGGGTCCAACCCGGTCAGACGGCCATAGCATTCGGTTGTATCGAGGATGGTCTTTGCCACACCGCTGTCAAAATCGGGCGTGCTCACATCCTGCCAATTGTCGCGGTTCAGCATCGGGCGATCGGGGTCGGCACCGGGCGGGAAGCGGTCGGGATACATGGTTTCCTGTCCCAGGGCCTCGGCGGTCAAGGCATAAACCGCCCAGCTGACATAAAGCTTGTTCATCCCCAACAGGCGGCGCGTCATCATGGTGGTGCGCACATAGCGTTCGGGATCGCCCCGGTAGACATCCCAGGAATTGAACCCATAAAGTTCATGCAACAGGCTCAGCGTCAACATGTTGACGGACCCGGCGACATGCACCCGGTCCGTCGGGGGGGGAATCAGGAAATTGGCGTCAAATTCGCCGGCAATTGTTGCGTCCATGATTTCGCGCAAGCGTTGGGTGGCCTCGGCGTCGCCGCGCTGCCACCCTGCCAGAAGGTGGATTCCATTCGGAAACTCCAATGCCTTAATCATCCCGGTCGTCCCACCCATAGCCATTGAACGATGATTGCCGCATCTTCGCCGATGCGTGATGGTGCCATCAAATCAGCCGTATTCAAGCAAAACCTAGCCGCCGGAACGGGCCCGAAACAGCTTGAAAAATTCTATGGCACCTATAACGTGGCGTTATGGAAAAGGAACGCATATTGCAACCCGTCATGAATGCGATATTGGTGTTTGAATGTGCCGGGCGCACCGGCAGTTTCTCTGCCGCGGCGCGCGCGCTGGGGACATCGCAACCCTCGGTCAGCCGCCATATCTCCAATCTGGAGGCGCATCTGGGATGCAGACTTTTTTCCCGCCACAACAATCAGATTGCCTTGACCGAGGCTGGTGGGATGTTGTTTCAGGCCGCCCGCAACAGCATGGATGCCTTGCATGCGGTGATTGAAGAATGTCGAACCGGCGCAGACCCGAAACTTCTGACCATCGGATGCACCCATGGGTTCTCGCATCTGTGGATCATGCCGCGGTTTTCATCGCTTCAATCCTTGTCAAAGGATTGGGAGGTAAGGATTGTTACATCTGAATTCAATCAGGCTTTCGAGCCGGAAGATGTGGATTTTTCGATCCGTTTCTGCGATGCCGATACCACCCCAAAAGGGGTATTTCTGTTCGAAGAGACCGTCATTCCCGTCACCTCGCCAGAGCTGTTATCCGCCCGCCGCCCAGCCAATGGTGCCGATAGCGTAGAGTGGTTGCAGGAGCTGCCATTGATCCACCTTGATGATGGCGAACAGGGTTGGATCTCGTGGCGCGAATGGTTTGCCAGCCACAATCTGCAATACAAACCGCCGGCCGGGACCCAATTTTTACGAAATTACGCCTTTTCCCTGCAGGCCGCGGCCGAAGGGAAAGGCGTCGCGCTGGCCTGGCAGAACCTGTTGGGGCCCTATCAGGAAAACGGATGGCTGGAAAGTCTTGACCTTGCGCCGCTGAAATCGCGCGGCAGCTATCGCCTGGTATATTCGCCGGCATCGGCCGAGCATGAGATTGGCAAGCAGATCATCAAATGGTTCAAGGCGGAATTCGCACCCTCCGATCCGCCCCGCTAAAGAGGATCAGATCGGCCCGATCATGCCCCTGGGCCGCATTTCCCGGCCTGTCTTCCAAGACCCCCTGCCTCAACCCCATATGAGGAGATCTCATCTATAGCGTGTCGCGCCGGATCGGATTCGAGCATTCATCACCCGGACCGAGGCAGCCTTCGCGCAATCGAATGCGTTCGGGCCGGCCGGTGAATTCGATTTGGCGCGACGCGCTCCAGGACAAGATCATCGCCCTTTGGTCGCACCCGCTACCCCAGCAATGGATGGGGCGGGACAGCAGAGTTTGCAATCAGGGACATTCCGCATATGTAAATGCCCTTCACATCACCCCTTGAAGCCGCCCCGCCATTGCCCCATCTGTTGTGATGTAAAGCGAATATACATCAACCCCGACGGAGGATAAAATGGCCCCAACCGCAACCGACCCATCCGCGCAAGGCTATATTTCCCGCATTGAGAACTGGCTTGACAGCAAGGGCAAAGCGGCCTGGATCGCCGTCATGATCCTGGGTTTCATCCTGTTCTGGCCGGTGGGTCTTGCCCTTCTTTTCTACATGATCTGGAGCAAAAACATGTTCAAATCGGGATGCCGCCATCGCCGGACCCACTTCCGCAGTTCCGGCAACAGCGCCTTTGACAGCTACAAGGCCGACACGCTGCGCCGCCTGGAAGAGGAACAGACCGCCTTTCAGGAATTTCTCAACCGCCTGCGCGACGCCAGGGACAAGGCCGAGTTCGACCAGTTCATGAATGACCGCGAAACCCGCGACCGCCGCGACCGGGCAGCAGATCACAATGCCCAAACCGTCGAGCTCTGAGAGCCCAAGGCGCAGGGCAGCCCCTCCTCCCCCGGCTTGCCTTGCGCCCAAATGCCCCCTTCCCCAAACAGGGAACCCACGCCATGACTGCGATGATGTCCTCTGCCCTGCCCGATCCCGACCGCCAATCCGTCTTTTATGACGGCGTGCCGCCCAAGCGCCTGATCGCCTGGGGGATCGATGTGGTGCTGATCTTCGTTCTGATGCTGATCATCGGCGTGCTGACACTGACCATCGCCTTCTGGCTCTGGCCGCTCTTCTGGATCGCGACCAGCTTTCTCTACCGCTCCCTGAGCATCGCGGCGGGCTCGGCCACGCTTGGCATGCGGCTGATGAATATCGAACTGCGCGGCCCCACCGGTGCGCGGCTGACCAGCTCCGAGGCGATGCTGCACACGGCCGCCTATCTGATCTGCGCCAGCTTCTTTCTGCCTCAGATTCTGTCGATCGCGATGATGGCGCTTGGCCCCCGTGGCCAAAGCCTGCCGGATCTGTTTCTGGGCAGCGCCGCCATCAACCGCCCACGCTGAACCGCCACACAGCCGCGCAACCCGTTGACAAATAGGTTGCCCGCCTGCGCGTCCTGATGCAGGCTTTGGTCTGGACAGGACAAATTGACAGGGTGCCCATGCGCCACTCGCTTCCCATTGCACCGCAATTCTATGTGACGGCTCCGCAAAGCTGCCCCTATCTCGAGGGCCGCCGCGAGCGCAAATTGTTCACCGCGCTGC
Organism: Alterinioella sp.; assembly: GCF_058343375.1. Lineage (NCBI taxonomy): Bacteria > Pseudomonadati > Pseudomonadota > Alphaproteobacteria > Rhodobacterales > Paracoccaceae > Alterinioella > Alterinioella sp. The sequence goes on along the minus strand of NZ_JBTUJH010000013.1, from coordinate 22,854 downwards.
AAGGCGAACACGCCAGAACGCTGAATGATTCGCTGTCAAAGCAAGGCTTCCGCCGGTCGCAGAATGTGCTCTACCGGCCGTCCTGCTCGGATTGCTCTGCCTGCCTTTCGGCCCGGATCCGGGTGGCCGATTTCACCCCCTCGAAAAGCCAGCGCCGCACCCTGCGCCGCAATGCCGGCCTGATCCGCGCGGCGCGCTCCCCCTGGGCCACCGAGGAACAATATGCGCTGTTCCGGCTCTATCTCGACAGCCGCCACGCCGATGGCGGCATGGCCGATATGGATGTGTTCGAATTTTCCGCGATGATCGAGGAAACCCCGGTGCGCAGCCGCGTCGTCGAATATCGCGACAGCACCGATGCGAACCGCCTTGCCGCCGTCTGCCTGACCGATATGCTCGATGACGGGCTGTCGATGGTCTATTCCTTCTTCCGCCCCGATCAGTCGCGCCGCTCGCTCGGCAATCATGTCATCCTCGACCATGTCGAAATCGCGCGCGAGGCCGGCCTGCCCTATGTCTATCTCGGCTATTGGGTGCCCGGCAGCTCCAAGATGGGCTACAAGGCCGGGTTTTCCGCGTTGGAGATCTATGTCCACGGCAGCTGGCAGCACCTGAAAGACCCCGCCTCCTTCGAGGCTGAAACCCATCCGCTTTCGATCGAACCCATCGCCGAACAGGTCGCCCGCCTGTCGCTGCCCGATACCCGCTCGAAATAGCGCCCCCGCCCGCACCTATGGCTGCGCCTCCGGGCGCGGCCACCAGGCACCAGAAACCAGCGCGGGCCCCCTCGGGGGCCCGCTCAATTTGGTAAAAGCTGCCGGGTGCGTCAGTTGTTTGGCAACAGATCCGGCACGATCGTCACGATCTGCGGGAACAGCGCCAACAGCCCCAGCCCGATCACCTGGATCAGCACGAAGGGCACAACCCCGCGATAGATATGGCCGGTGGTCACACTGGCCGGGGCCACGCCGCGCAGATAGAACAGCGCAAAGCCAAAGGGCGGCGTCAGGAACGAGGTCTGCAGGTTGATGGCGATCATGATCGTCACCCATTTCGGGTCCAGCTGGCCGCCATAGATCACCGGGCCGACAATCGGGATGACGATATAGATGATCTCGAGAAAATCGAGAACAAAGCCCAGGATGAACAGGATCACCATGACCAGCAGGAAGACCTTCCATTCATCGTCAAAACTGCGCAGGAACTGCTGGATATATTCCTCTCCGCCAAACGAGATCACCACCAGGTTCAACAATTGCGACCCGATCAGGATGGTAAACACCATCGAGGTCACCTTGGCGGTCTCGCGCACCACCGGGGTCAGAACCCCGTTCCTGAACAGGATCCAACAGCCATAAAGCAGCCCGAAAAAGGCAAAGTGATAGGCCGCCTGCGCCACCAGATAGGCCAGCCAGTCTTCCAGAGGCACCACCGAGCGGGTGACCCGCAGATCGAAATTGATCCCCACAAGGATCATGATCACCAGCGCGAAACTGGCCATCAGGATGATCTTGGCGGATTGGTTTTCTTCCCTCAGCTTGCGGTAGGCGGCCAGCATGATGGCCCCCGCAGCCCCCAGTGCCGCGGCCGGCGTGGGGTTGGTGATACCGCCCAGGATCGAGCCCAGAACCGCAACGATCAGAACCAGCGGCGGAAACACCACGCGCAGCAGTTCATTCTGCGCCAGGCGCACCAGCGCCACCGAACAGCCATAGATCGTCATTGCAAAGGGCAGGGCCAGGATCAGGAACATGGCCCCGGCACCGGTCATCGGCCCGATGAACAGGATGTCAAAGATGAAGGCCAGCACCACGCCAAGCCCGCCAATCAGCAACGGGGCCGGTGCGCCAGAGGGCGAGACACCGCGCGCGGTGGTCAGGATCAGTGCCAGCAGCACGAACATGGTTGCCACACCGCTTCCGATCGGGGCGGTGGCGTCCAGGGCGTCGGCGCGGGCCTCGACCATTTCCTCGTCGCTGCGGGCGCGGCTTTCTTCGACACCGCCGGCGGCCTCGATGGCGGCCTGTTCGGCAACCGCCAGATCCCAGGCCTCCTGCCCGTGCTGGACAATCATCGCCGCCTGGCAGGTCTCGCTGACATTGGTGCGCAGCGATGCCGTCTGACCGGCATCGGAGTAAATGGAGACCGAGATGGTCTGACCACCGACCATCCCCATGCTGACGCCCAGGATCACTGCGCCCACCATCAGGACGGGGGCCGCCAGGAACCAGGTCAGGCCTTCGCGGCGGGTCACTGTCTCGCCGCCGATACGCCCTTCGACGACAACCGGAGGTGCCTTGGACGGGTTCAGCAGCGCAAAGCCGAACGCATAGGCCGCATATAGGAAGGCCAGGAATATCCCCGGCAGCAGCGCCGCCTGAAACAGCGTGCCAACCGACAGCACCGCGGGTTCGCCAAGAAAGGTCAGCGCATCGCGGCACCCGGCCAGTTGCGCCCGTGCTTCCTGTCCGGTGGCGTAAAGATCGCCGACCAGCGTGCCCAGCAGCACGATCACGATCGAGGGCGGAATGATCTGGCCCAGCGTGCCGCTGGCGGCAATCACGCCGGTGGCCAGCTCGGGGCTGTAATTGTTGCGCAACATGGTGGGCAGGGCCAGCAGGCCCATGGTCACCACCGTGGCCCCGACGATGCCGGTCGAGGCCGCCAGAAACGCACCGACCAGCACGATGGACACCGCCAGACCGCCCGGCAGCGGGCCAAAGACGCGCGCCATCGTGGTCAACAGGTCATTGGCGATTTTCGAGCGTTCCAGCGTGATGCCCATCATCACGAACATCAGCACCGCCAGCAATGTCTCGATCGACTGGCCCGCGATGACACGTTCATTCATCCGGTTGACGACAAAGGACAGGTTGCGATCCATCGCCAGTTCCCAGCCGCCGGGAAACAGCGCCTGGTCGATGGTCGGCAGATCCGGGTATCGGAACGCCGATATGCTTTCGCGGATCACGCCTTCCGACAGCAGCGCCGCATATTGCGCCGACCCGGTGTCGATCGCCTGGTGAATAAGCAGGCCGGCATTGTCCAGCGCGGCAATGATCCCGAACGAGATGATCCCCGCCCCGCCAATTGCAAACGCCACCGGAAATCCGGTCATGATCCCGCCAAACAGGCACAGGAAGACCACGATCAGGCCGATCTCGACGCCATCAAGTCCAAAAATCATCTCAGTTCCCGTCCCGTCCTGTCAGTCAATGGATCTCGGCGGCCAGTTCGGCCTCCGGATCACCCAGCTTGTCTTTATCCAGATATTTGCCAACGCTCTCTTCGCCTTCCAGCCACTCCAGATACGAGCGCCAGAAAAAGGCGATGGCCTGAAGGAAAACCAGCACCGTGTAGGCGACGATCAGAACCTTGAACAGAAAGTAGGCGTTGAACCCGTTTGGCGAAAAGCCGATGGTCTCGACATTCCAGCGCAGCACCCGGGCCTGCATCAGCATCCGGTCCAGCTCGCTCGAGGCGGACGGGTTCGGCACCACCAGATGGCGCCACATGAAAAACCAGGCATACATATAGGTCAGCACGACAACAGGCAGCATGAAGATCATGCATCCGACCATATCGATCACCCGTTTGGTGCTATGGCGCACCGCCGAATAGACCAGGTCGACGCGCACATGCCCGCCCTGCACAAAAGTATAGGACACGCACAGGGCCACGACTATGGCATTATAGAGCTTCAGCTCCTCGCCATACCAGCTCAGATCCTGGGTAAAGGCCACGCCCGCCGGCCCGATCGAGATCTCGGCGACGCGAAAGATGCGCTGCAAGAAGACGATCATCACCTGTTGCAGAACCATGATCAGGCCCGCCCAGGCGGCAAAACGGCCGACGCCATTGGCAAGGCCTTCCAGAATGCGCACGCCCCACCACAAGATGTCACGCCGCCAGATTGCACCCAATGCGGTGATCACCAGAAAGGTGGTAAAGACCACGAAGAAGAACTCGACCGATCCACCATAATAGATGAAGCGGATCAGCGCTTCGGGGTTTTCCCAGGCCAGCCAGTCGCCCGGATTGGCCAGCGCAAGCACCAGATTGTAAGGGGCCAGCGCAAGATTTTGCAGCACCCACAGGATGAAATCAATCATGGAAGTGATCCCCAGGCCAGGCTTGTCAGGTCAGGACGCATCATTGGCCGTCTGAATGCGTGACATGTCGCCCGACCCCAAGGGGCCGGGCGACACGCAATTGTATCGGTCGCCCGATTACATTGCGTTGACGCGGTTGCGCTGGCGCATGTATTCGGCGTCGCCGATTTCGAACCAGCTGGCAGATTCCTCCAACGAGGCAAAGTAGCTGTCGGCGATCGCCGCATAGATCGGATCGCTCATGTTTTCGGCGCGAACCTCTGCGGCGGCGGTGCCGAAGGCATCCCAGACATCATCCGGGAATTCGCGGACCTGAACACCCTGCGATTGCAGACGGGCAAGCGCGGCCCCGTTCTCGGCCAGCGACAAGGCCAGGTTGGTGCTGTAGGTGGCGCGGGCTGCGGCATCGACAATCTGCTTCTGCGAATCGGTGAAGGATTCGTAGACTTCAAGATTGAACGACAGCGTCAGCGCCGAGCCCGGCTCGTGGAAGCCAGAGGTGTAGTAGATGTTGGTCACTTCCTGGAAGCCCATCCGCTCATCGGCGTAAGGACCGATCCATTCCGCACCATCGATCTGGCCAGAGGCAAGCGCCTGGTAGATCTCACCGCCGGGAATGTTCTGCACCGAGGCACCCAGACGCCCCAGAACCTGACCACCCTGACCGGGCATCCGGAACCGCAGGCCCTGCAGATCATCGGCCGAGTTGATCTCGGTGTTGAACCAGCCACCCGGCTGCATCGCGGTCGATCCGGCAATGAAGGATTTCAGATTGAACAGGCTGGCCAGTTCATTGTGATGCTCGTGACCACCGCGATGGTAATACCAGTTCGCCATTTCCTGACCCGTCATGCCGAACGGCACCGAGGTGAAGAAGGCAAAGCCGGGATGCTGGTTCAGGAAGTAGTAATCGGCCGAGTGATACATGTCGGCCTGACCCGAAGACACGGCATCGAACACTTCAAACGCACCGACCAGGCTGCCGGCCGGGTGTTTGTTGATGGTGATCTGACCGTCGGTCATCTCGGTGATGTAGTTGGCGACCTGCTGTCCGGCATCATCGAAGATGGCAAACCCGTCCGGAACGGACGTGACCATGCTCAACGTGCGGTTGCCCTGTGCATAGACCGGTGCGGCCAAAGTCGTGGTGGCGGCAGCGGCACCGCCAATTGCAGACGTTCTGAGAAAAGAACGGCGATCCATATGGTATCCTCCCCATCGGATATTTCACGGCCATTGTGGCCATGCTCATTATAGGTTTTCGTGCGGGCAGGTTAGCGAAGCACCGCGCCTGCACAAACCCCAAATTGAACCGAATCAGCAGAAAATTGTAAAAATATCTTACCAATTTGACGCCGGGTCACGTATTTACTCCTGATTTTTGCACATATATTTATAGATTTACTAAATTATGTGCAATTTCGCACGACTCGCAACTTGCGCCGCCCTATCCTGCGAATCTTTATCCCCGCTCCGCGCAGCTGCCCGCCCGAATTCAACATATTGCGCCAACTTCTGACTGATCCTGACTCTGTGCTGCAAAAAACGATATGATTATTGCGCCAATCCGCCCATTGCCGACATTTTCCATAACAGAATTCGAATTTCTCACCCCTTTCGCGGTTGACGAGGCCAAACCCCCCTCATAATGTCTGCGCACTCGCATGAAGGAACCTCGGAAATGTCCGGTATTCTCGTAATTGTAGAAAAGGCGCGCATGGGTCGGTGACGGCAACCATATCGGACCACCATGCGCCCCCGTCATTCCGTCGGGGGCTTTTTTATGCGACAGAGTTGAAAACCCGAATAGGACACGAGGCTGAAGGAGCATGAGCCATGACTGAGATGACCGGTGCCAGGATGGTGGTCGAAGCCCTGAAGGATCAGGGTGTCGATACTGTATTCGGCTATCCCGGCGGGGCGGTGCTTCCGATCTATGACGAGATCTTCCAGCAAAACGAGATCCGCCATATTCTGGTGCGCCACGAACAGGGCGCGGTGCATGCCGCCGAAGGCTATGCCCGCTCCACCGGCAGGCCCGGCGTCGTTCTGGTCACCTCCGGCCCCGGGGCCACCAATGCGGTCACCGGCCTGACCGATGCGCTGATGGATTCGATCCCGATCATCGTGCTGACCGGCCAGGTGCCCACCTTCATGATCGGCTCGGACGCCTTTCAGGAGGCCGATACCGTCGGCATCACCCGGCCCTGCACCAAGATGAACTGGCTGGTCAAGGAAACCAACGCGCTTTCCACCACCATCCACGAGGCCTTCCACATCGCCACCGCCGGGCGCCCCGGCCCGGTTCTGGTCGATATTCCCAAGGATGTGCAGTTTGCCACCGGCCAATACAGCCCCAAACCCAAGGTCAGCCCGTCGCATTATCACCCCCGCGTCAAGGGCGACACCGCCACCATCACCGCCCTGGTCGAAGCGCTCGAATCCGCCGAACGCCCGCTGTTTTATACCGGCGGCGGCGTGATCAATTCCGGCCCCGCCGCCAGTCAGCTCCTGCGCGAACTGGTCGATGCCACCGGCTTTCCGATCACCTCCACCCTGATGGGGCTGGGGGCCTATGCCGCGCAGGGCAAGAACTGGCTCGGCATGTTGGGGATGCATGGGCTCTATGAGGCCAATCTGGCAATGCATGGATGCGATCTGATGATCTGCGTCGGGGCCCGTTTTGACGACCGCATCACCGGGCGCATCGCCGATTTCAGCCCCGGCAGCCGCAAGGGCCATATCGACATCGACCCGTCATCGATCAACAAGGTGATCCATGCCGATTTCCCCATTGTCGGCGATGTCGGCCATGTGCTGGAGGATCTGCTGCGGATCTGGAAGGCGCGCGGGCGCAAGACCAATGCCGGGGCGGTGCAGAAATGGTGGGATCAGATCGCGGAATGGAAAAAGACCCGCTGCCTCGACTACCAGAACTCCGAGACCACGATCAAACCGCAATACGCGCTTGAACGGCTGGAGGCGCTGACCAAAGACCATGATCGCTATATCTGCACCGAAGTCGGCCAGCATCAGATGTGGGCGGCGCAGTATCTCGGCTTCAACGATCCGGGCCGCTTTATGACATCGGGCGGCCTGGGCACCATGGGCTACGGCTTTCCGGCCTCGATCGGGGTCCAGATCGCGCATCCCGATGCGCTGGTGATCAATGTCGCGGGCGAAGCCTCATGGCTGATGAACATGCAGGAAATGGGCACCGCCGCGCAATATCGCCTGCCGGTGAAACAGTTCATCCTCAACAATGAACGCCTCGGCATGGTGCGCCAATGGCAGGAATTGCTGCATGGCGAACGCTATTCGCATTCCTGGTCCGAAAGCCTGCCCGATTTTGTCAAACTGGCCGAGGCCTTCGGGGCCAAGGGCATTCTGTGCACGAACCCCGCCGATCTGGATGACGCGATCATGGAGATGCTGAACCATGATGGCCCGGTGATCTTCGACTGCCTGGTCGAAAAGCACGAAAACTGCTATCCGATGATCCCCTCGGGCAAGGCCCATAATGAAATGCTGATGGGTGATGCCGAAACCCAGGGCGTGATCGGCGATGCGGGTGGGGTGCTGGTATGAGCCGCCATGACAAAAGGGAGGCTGAAAAATCACTGAACCCGAAGCTCTTAACCGGGCTTGAGCGTCAAACCGGCGATGCACCCTGTTGCGAGAACGTCCAGAACAACCGGCTGGCGCGCCATCGGGAAGCTCTGTCGTTCAGGTCGACCACGGGGCCGGGTTTCGATGCGGACATATGGTTCGATGATGTATTGAAGCAAAACCGGCGCAATTGATTTTCTGGAATTTGCCAACGCGACACAGATCCGCAGGGCAGGTGCCCGCACCCCCAACCCCGCCCCAACCCCGCCAGATCCAAGGCCCCCGCACATGCAAGCCGACCGCCAGACCGCACCTGCCACCTCCACGCTGATCCTGGCATCGGCGCAGGGGATGATCCTTGGCGGCCAGATGGCAGAGGCCAGCCTCGCCCTCAGAAAACATCTCTACCGCAATTCGCGGGACGCCGACGCGCGAAAGCTGCTCGCCTCGCTCGGCCGGGCCGCGCATCCCGCGCCCGCCCTCGGCCCCGCCGATCAAACCGCCCGCCAGACCATCCTCGCCGCCTTCCAGGCGCAGAACTGGCCGCTCATCCTGGCCCAGGCCCCGGCGCTGCTGAAACGCCAGCCGCTGCTGTCCGACATCGCCAATGCGCTGGGCAATGCGCTGGCCGCACAGGGCCGCAACAATGAGGCCACGCGGGTGTTTGACCACGCCATCCGCACCGATCCCGCCAGCCCCGATGCCTATCTCAGCCTGTCCTCGCTGTTGCGCAATCAGGGCCAGCCCACTGAAGCGCTCGCCGCCGCAAAGGCCGCATATGATGTAACCCCCGACAGCGCCGCCGCGCAGACCGCGCTCGGCCTGGCCCATCTCAGCCTCGATGCGACCGGTCCGGCCGAAACCCACCTGCGCCGCGCCACCGAACTGGCCCCGCGCGCCGCGCCCGCCTGGGAGGCGCTGGCCAAGATGCTGGAACGGCTGGGCCGGCTCGATGATCTGGATGCCGCCCTGACCCGGGCCGAGGCGCATCTGCCCGATCACCCCACCATCCTGCTGCATCGCACCATCTGTCTGGGTCGCCGCAACCAGCACCAACACGCCCTTGAAACGGCTGCGAAAATCGACACGCTGCCGCCCCGCGACGCCGCCGCCCTGCACGCCACCCGGGGCCGCGCCCTGCATGCGCTCGGCCAATACGGGCCCGCCTTCGACGCCTTCACCGCAATGAACGCGGCTGCCGATCATTTCTCCGGTCGCGGCGATATCTCGGGGCCGCGCTATCTGGCCCGCGTCAGCGCTCATCTGGCCGCCACCCCGGCGCTGATTGCCTCTGATTACGCCACAGATACGCCGCAGCCGGTGTTTCTGGTCGGCTTCCCGCGCTCGGGCACGACGCTGCTGGAAACCATCTTGATGACACATCCCGATGTCGCCCTGATCGAGGAACACCCGCTGGTCAATATCCTGACCGAGGGCCTGCGCCCGGATCATCTGGCCGCCGATCTGGCCGCGCTCAACGCCGCCGCCGCCCAGACCCGCGCCACCGCCTATCTGGCCGCCTTCGAGACCCGGCTCGGCCAGAAGCTCAAGGGCCGTATCCCGTTCGACAAACTGCCCCTCAACCTGGTCGAGGCGGCCGCCATAAACCGCTGTTTCCCGGGTGCGAAATTCGTCTTCTCGCTGCGCCACCCCTGCGATGTCATCCTCAGTTGCTTCATGCAGAACTTCACCCCCAATGACGCGATGGAAAACTTCCGCAGCCTCGATGCCGCAGCCATCCTCTATGACCGGGTGATGACCCTCTGGCAGGCCAGCGCCGCGCGGCTCGAACTCGACATCGTCACCATCCGCTACGAGGATCTGATCAGAGATCTGCGCGCCGCCATCACCCCGATCCTCGCACATACCGGCCTGACCTGGCGCGATGACATGACCCGGTTTCACCAGAGCACGAAACCGGTGATCCGCACCGCCAGCTACGCCCAGGTCACCCAGCCGCTCTATAGCAGCGCCGCCGGGCGCTGGCACCATTACCAGCCCCAGCTTGCCCCGGTAATGGGCCGGCTGGCCCCCTGGATCACCCGTTTCGGCTATGACGCCTGACAGAAATCGCGTATCGCCAAGCCGCGCGCGCAAGGTTAAAGACACGCAAGGAAAGGACCCCCTCACATGTCCCCGCTCAACATCGAACAAGGTGCCTCCAGCCATTCCGCCTATGATCTGCGCAGCCATCTGTCAGATGTGATCGAAAGCCATACGCTGGCCATATTGGTCACCAATGAGGCCGGCGTGCTGGCCCGTGTCATCGGCCTGTTTTCCGGGCGCGGCTACAATATCGACAGCCTGACCGTGGCCGAGGTCGATCTTGCCGGCCACCGCTCGCGCATCACCATCGTGACCAGCGGAACGCCCGCCGTGATCCATCAGATCAAGATGCAGCTGGAACGTATGGTGCCGGTCCACGAGGTCTCGGACCTGACCGTGGAAGGGCCCCATGTCAGCCGCGAACTGGCACTGATCAAGGTGGTGGGCAAGGGCGAGGCCCGGGTCGAGGCGCTGCGCATCGCCGAAATCTTCCGCGCCAATGTGGTCGACAGCACGTTGGAAAGCTTCATGTTCGAGATGACCGGCACGCCGGAAAAAATCGACGCCTTCACCGATCTGATGCGCCCTTTGGGCACGGTCCGCATGGCCCGCACCGGTGTCGCCGCCATGGCGCGCGGTCTCGGGCCCAGATCGGAATGAAATAATTCCGGTGCCATCCTCTGGCACCCGCTTCCTTGATGACAGGGCCAATGGCCGGACGGCCCCCCGGGCGCGCGCGCACGCATTCGCACGGCCAAAAATCTTCCCGAAGATTTTTGTGCCCCGGACCGCTCCCCGGCGGCGCGCGTGGGCATTTGCGCGGCCAAAAATCTTCCCGAAGATTTTGTGCCCCGGACCGGCCGACCCGCGCCCGCACCGGTGACATTTTCGCGCGGCTGAATCGCCAAAAAATGACACTCGCGTCATTTTTAAGTGACACGAGTGTCACTTTCTTCCCGACACCTGTGTCAATTCCCGTCATCTCAGCGTCGTGAACGGACAGGACGCGCCACGCCCGCGCCCCTAGACTGATCCCGAATACCGATGCCTGGACATTACGGGAGGGGGCCATGCCCAAGGATCAGCAGAGCGACATTCTGGACACCGTCACCGCCCCGATCGAAACCGCGCGCGGGTTGCCCAATGCCCATTACACCGACCCCGAAACCATTGCCCAGGAGAATGAGGCCGTGCTGGCGCGAAGCTGGGCCGCCCTGGCCGTCGGGGCCGATGTGCCAGAGCCAAGTGATTGCAAACCCATCGAATTTCTGGGCCAGCCCCTGCTGTTGCTGCGCGACGGCGATGGCACGATAAGGGTGTTTGAGAACATCTGCCGACATCGCGGCATGATCCTGGTCGATGCCCCGCGCAAGATCGAAGGTGCCATCCGTTGCCCCTATCACAGCTGGTGCTATGCCAAGGATGGCCGGCTTGTCTCCACCCCGCATATCGGCGGTCCGGGTCTGAACAGCCATCCGCAAATGGACCGCGCCACGCTTGGCCTGATCGAGCTTCGCAGCCATATCTGGCGCGACGTCATTTTCGTCAATCTCTCGGGCGATGCCGCACCGTTTGAAGACATCCATGCAGACCTTCTAACCCGTTGGAAGGAAATGGAAAAACCACTATTCCATGGCGGGGATGACAGCCGTTTCACGCTGGATTTGCAGACCAACTGGAAGCTCGCGGTGGAAAATTTCTGCGAAAGCTATCACCTTCCCTGGATCCATCCCGGCCTGAACAGCTATTCCCGGCTGGAGGACCATTATCACATTGAAAGCCCGGGGAATTTCTCGGGTCAGGGCACCTATCTCTACCGCCAGCTCAAGGGCGATGACGGGCAGGTTTTTCCCGATTTCGACGGGCTTTCCGATTTCTGGGATCAGGGCGGCGAATATATCGCGGTCTATCCCAATCTGCTGCTCGGCGCGCAGCGCGACCATGGTTTTGCCATCGTGCTGGAACCTGTGGCGCATGACAAAACCCGCGAACATGTGCATATTTACTATGCAAAACCCGATATTGACGCCGATATGCGGCAGAAAAATGCGGCGCAGTGGCGCGAGGTGTTTCTGGAGGATGTCCTTGTCGTCGAAGGCATGCAAAAGGGCCGCGCCGCGCCGGGGTTTGACGGCGGCAGATTCTCGCCCGCGATGGACGGCCCGACGCATATGTTTCACGCCTGGGTGGCGGAAAAAGTCGCCGCATTCAGGGCGCAAAAGGATGCGCTCTGAGCTCGATGCGCGGCTGCTGGCGGCCCATGAAACCGGGGACCGCGCAGCGCTGATCGCGCTTTATCTCGAAGCCTCCGAGACCAGTGATGGCGCGGTTGCGCAGCGATTTTATCTAACCCACGCCTATGTTTACGCGCTGGAGGCGGGATCAGATCAGGCCCCCGCCCTGCGCGCCAGGCTGGTCAAACTGGGGGCGGAAACGCCGGAATGATTCAGGCCTGGTGAGGTGGGGTGGTGCCCGGCCCGATCAGGCCCCCAGAATGGCGCGCACATAGGCTTGGGTCTCATCAAAAGGCGGCACGCCATCATAGGCGATCACCGCCTCGGGACCGGCATTATAGGCCGCAAGCGCCAGCCGCCAATTGCCGAACCGCCGGAACTGCTGCGCCAGATAGCGCGCGCCACCTTCGAGATTTTGCAGACTGTCGGCCGGATCGACACCCAACAAAACGGCGGTGTCGGGCATCAACTGCGCCAGCCCGATGGCCCCGGCGCTCGACAAGGCCTGCGGGTTCCAGCCGCTTTCCTGCGTCACCAGCCTGAGGAACAGATCTTCGGGGATGGCGTGGCGGCGCGCCGCGGCGCGGGCCACGTCCAGCCAGGGACCGTCATAGCCGCCGCTATAGCGTGGAATTACGGTCTGTTCCGAAATGTCATACCCCGGTTGCAGACGGGCTGAGAACTCATATTGCGTGGCCGCGCGTTGATCGAGCAATTGCAGCTGATCGTTGAACCGGTTCAACCGCTCCGCGCTGACGCCCTGCGCCGCACCCGGGACCGCAAGGCCGACAAGGATAAAGGAAATTGCGCCCAATCGTGTCATATCAATCCGCCCCATGTCGCAATGCCGAACAATATAGGGAAAATGCCCGACATTTCCAGCTTTGCCGACATTCCGCAGATTTTCCCGCGCCATTTGGCTTTTCTTAACCAAGGCGGGATGATCTAACAGCGGTGTTCCAAAATCGAGAATCGAAAAGTCAGGGGAAAACGTATGGCAGGGTCGGTCAACAAGGTCATTCTGGTCGGAAATCTGGGCCGCGACCCCGAGGTGCGGTCGTTTCAGAACGGCGGCAAGGTCTGCAATCTGCGCATTGCCACCAGCGAAACGTGGAAAGACAAGAATACCGGCGAGCGCCGCGAAAAGACCGAATGGCATTCGGTGGCAATCTTTCAGGAAGGTCTGGTCCGCGTTGCCGAGCAATATCTGCGCAAGGGCAGCAAGGTCTATATCGAGGGCAAGTTGCAGACCCGCAAATGGCAAGATCAATCGGGTGCCGACCGCTACAGCACGGAAGTGGTGTTGCAAGGCATTGGCGGCACGCTGGTGATGCTGGACGGGCGCGGCGAAGGCGGCGGCGGTGGCTATGGCGGCGGTGGTCAGGGCGATGACCGGGGCAGCTATGGCGGCGACCAGGGCGGCGGCAATCCGGGCAGCGACCAGCAGCGCGGCGGCTTCGGCGGTGGCAGCGACGTGGATGATGAAATTCCGTTCTGAACTGCAGTCAAACGGAGGCCGCATGCGCGGCCGCTCGATACTTTGAGTGGCGCATGTGGCGGCGGGTTCATGTCGTTTGCGCCAAGGCGCGTGTTTCGAGGTGGCGCTGCCTCCGGCGGGGATATTTGAAGCGCAAAGAAGACAGGGGGCGGTCATGCGCCAGGTGAATCCAAGGCTTGCCGACACCATCGCACCCCCGGTGATGCAGGCGCGACGCTGGCTTGAGGGGGTGACATTTGCCGCCGAGCGGCCCTTGCTGAATCTCAGCCAGGCCGCGCCGGTTGATCCGCCCCCCGAAGGCCTGCGCCGCGCCATGGCGGATGCGCTGATGACCCGAGATGACAGCCATCTTTATGGCCCTGTCCTGGGGCTGGAGGCTTTGCGCGCCGAGCTTGCCGCGCAGTGGAGCGCCAATTACGGCGGGTGCGTCAGCCCCGATCAGGTGGCGATCACCGCAGGCTGCAATCAGGCCTTTTGCGCCGTGGTGGCGACATTGGCCCAGGCCGGCGATGCGGTGATCTTGCCGGTGCCATGGTATTTCAACCACAAGATGTGGCTCGACATGAACGGGATCGAGACGCAAGTGCTGAGCACGGGCGAGGATCTGATCCCGGACGCTGAGGCCGCCGAGGCGCTGATCACCAAGCGCACCCGTGCCATCGTGCTGGTTACGCCCAATAATCCGGGCGGGGTGGAATATCCGGCCGCGACCATGGATGCGTTTCGCGATCTGGCACGGCGGCGCGGCATCGCGTTGATCGTCGATGAGACCTATCGCGATTTTCATGGGGCTGAAGGCGCGCCGCATGGTCTGATTGCCGATCCCGATTGGGATGATACCGTCATCACGCTGTATTCCTTTTCCAAATCCTTCCGGCTGACCGGGCATCGCGTGGGGGCGATTCTGTCTTCGCCCGCGCGGTTGGCGCAGGTTGAGAAATTCCTCGATTGCATCGCCATCTGCCCGAGCCAGGTGGGCCAGATCGGCGCGCTTTGGGGGATGCGCCACCTGCGCGATTGGCTGGCCGGGGAACGGCTGGAGATCTTGCGCAGGCGCGCCGCGATGCAGGCGGCGTTTCAACGCCTGCCCGATTGGCAATTGTTGGGCTGCGGGGCCTATTTCGGCTATGTCCGGCACCCTTTTGCAGAGCGTTCGGATGTCGTGGCGCGGCGTCTGGTGGTCGATGCCGGGCTTCTGGTCCTGCCCGGAACGATGTTCGGCCCGCTGCGCAATGAGGGTGGGCAGGGACAGGCCGAAACCACGCTGCGGCTGGCCTTTGCCAATGCCGATACCGATGGTCTGGCCGAATTGGGCGACCGGCTGGCGGATCTTGGCGTATAGGGCACTTGCCCCCCCCGGCCCAAGCCCCTAAACCTGCGGCTCGTAAACTGCGACCCAAGGCCTGACCAGGGCCTGAAATCAGGGAGAGTGCCGGCATGGCGAGACGCGCGCGAAAAAAAGCCTCGAACATTATTGTCTGGATCATTCTGGGCCTGTTGATGGTGGGGCTTGCGGGCTTTGGTATCGGCGGGTTCGGCTCTACCGCGGTCGAGATCGGATCGGTCGGCAATGCCTCGATCACGGCCCAGGCCTATGCCCGCGCGCTGCAGGCGGAATTGCGGGCGCAGCAGGCCCAGGGCGGGCCGTTTACCACCGTCAGCGCGATGCGCGCCGCCGGGCTGGATCGGGCGGTTCTGGATGGTTTGGTCGCCCGCGCGGCGCTGACCCATGAGGCCGAGGCGATGGGCGTATCTGTGGGCGACGCAGAGGTCGCGCGCCAGATCCGCAGCACCACCGGGTTTCTGGGCGCGGATGGCAATTTTGACCGGGTCGGATATGAGGTGGCGCTGCAACAGGCGGGCTTTACCGCCGCCCAGTTCGAGGAAACCGTGCGCGAGGATATCTCGCGGTCGCTGTTGCAGACCGGCATCATTGGCGGCTTGGCGATGCCCGATGCCTTTACCGAGATCATGGTGGCCTATCAGACCGAGACCCGCAGTTTCACCCTGGCCCGCGTGACCGAGAGCGATCTGGACGCGGGGCCGATCGTGCCGGAGGAAGGCGAACTGGCCACGTTTTACGAACAGAATGGGGCGCTGTTCGAGCGTCCCGAAATACGCGAAATCACCTATGCCTGGATCACGCCCGAAATGATCCTGGATGTGGTCGAGGTCAGCGAAGATGCCCTGCGCGCGCTCTATTCGGAGCGGATCGACCAATATGTGCAGCCCGAGCGGCGGCTGCTGGAACGGCTGGTATTCCCCTCTGCCGAAGAGGCCGAGGCCGCCCGCGCGGCACTGGATGCCGGTGAGACCGATTTTGATACGCTGGTTCTGGATCGTGGCCTGCGGCTGGAAGATGTCGATATGGGCGAGACCGATGCGTTTGGCCTGTCGCAAGCTGCCGCCGACGTCATCTTTGCCGATACCGAAAGCGAGATTCTGGGCCCGTTGGAAAGCCGCTTTGGCCCGGCGCTCTACCGGATCAATGCGGTGCTCGATCCCACCAATGTCAGTTTCGAGGACGCGCTGCCCGATCTGCGCGACGAGCTGGCCGAAGGGGCCGCGCGGCGTGCCATTGATGCGATGATCGAGGATATGGACGACCTTCTGGCCGGTGGGGCCTCGTTGGAGGAGCTGGCGGCGGAAACCGACATGGTTCTGGGCACCATCACCTGGACCGAAGGCGATGATACCGGCATTGCGGGCTATGACAATTTTGGGGACGCTGCTGCTGCTGCCGCCGAAGATGATTTCCCCGAATTGCTGGACCTGTCCGATGGCGGCCAGTTTGCGCTGCGTCTGGACCAGATCACGCCGCCCACGGTGCCGCCGCTGGACGAGATCACCGATGAGGTGACCGCCGCCTGGCGCGAAACGCAAATCCGCGAACGGCTGGCCGATCGGGCGCGGGAGCTGATCGGGGAACTGGCGATGACCGGATCGCTGGAGGATCTGGGGCTTGATCTGCAAAGCGAAGAATTGATCCGGCGCAGTGATTTCATCCCCGGCGCACCGCCGACGCTGGTGGCGCAGATGTTCCAGTTGGACAATATCGGCGATATGGTGGTCATCCCGTCGGCACGCGCGGCCTGGATTGCGCGGCTCGATAGCATCAACCCCGGCATCCGTGGCACGCCCGAAATCGCCGCACTGACAGGTGTGTTCGCGGCCCAGGGCGCGCAGGCCATATCGCAGGATCTGTTCGAGGCTTACGGCCAGGCGCTGGAGGCCGAGATCGGCATCAACCTGGATGCCGGCGTGATCAACGCGGTCCATGCGCAGTTTCCCTGAGGCGGCATGGCTCTGATCCCGACATTTGACGCCTTTGAGGCTGGCTGGAACGCCGGGGCCAATCAATTGGTCTATACTAGGCTGGCCGCCGATCTGGACACGCCGGTTTCGGTGATGATGAAGCTGACGGATGCCGGGCGCGACAGTTTCATTCTGGAATCGGTGACCGGCGGCGAAGTGCGCGGGCGCTATTCGATCATCGGCATGAAGCCCGATCTGATCTGGGAATGTCGTGGCCAGACCAGCCGGTTGAACCGCGATGCCCGGTTTGACCGGGAGACGTTCAAGCCCTGTGACGCCGCGCCGCTGGCCACCATCCGGGCGCTGCTGTCAGAGTCCGCCATCGACATGCCCGAAGACCTGCCCGCCGCCGCCGCCGGGCTGTTTGGCTATCTTGGCTATGACATGATCCGACTGGTCGAGGATCTGCCCGATGTGAACCCCGACCCGCTTGGCCTGCCCGATGCGGTGCTGATGCGGCCCTCGGTGATTGCGGTTCTGGACGGGGTCAAGGGTGAGGTGACGGTGGTGTCTCCGGCCTGGATTTCTTCGGGCCTGTCGGCGCGCGCGGCCTATGCGCAGGCGGCTGAGCGGGTGATGGATGCGGTGCGCGATCTGGACCGGCAACCGGCCAGCGCCAGCCGCGAAATGGGGCAAGCGCAGGCCGTGGCCGAGCCGGTCTCGAATTTCGCCAAGCCCGATTATCTGGCCGCGGTTGAGACCGCCCGCGATTATATCCGCGCCGGCGACATCTTTCAGGTCGTCCCCTCGCAACGCTGGCGGCAGGAATTTCGCGAACCGCCCTTCGCACTCTACCGCGCGCTGCGGCGCACCAACCCCTCGCCCTTCATGTTCTTCTTCAATTTCGGCGGTTTTCAGATCGTCGGGGCATCCCCCGAGATTCTGGTGCGGGTGTTTGGTGGCGAGGTCACGATCCGGCCCATCGCAGGCACCCGGCCGCGCGGGGCCACGCCCGAGGAAGACCGCGCGCTGGAGCTGGAGCTGCTGGCCGACAAGAAGGAGCTGGCCGAGCATCTGATGTTGCTTGATCTGGGGCGCAATGATGCCGGCCGGGTGTCAAAGATCGGCACCGTGCGCCCGACCGAAGAGTTCATCATCGAGCGCTACAGCCACGTCATGCATATCGTCTCGAATGTGGTCGGTGAGCTGTCCGACGATCACGACGCGCTGTCGGCGCTTCTGGCGGGCTTGCCTGCCGGCACCGTTTCGGGCGCGCCCAAAGTGCGCGCGATGCAGATCATTGATGAGCTGGAGCCTGAAAAACGTGGCGTCTATGGCGGCGGCGTGGGCTATTTCAGCGCCGGTGGCGATATGGATATGTGCATCGCGCTGCGCACGGCGGTGGTGCAGGATGGGATGCTTTATATTCAGGCCGGTGGCGGCATTGTCTATGACAGCGACCCGGAGGCGGAGTTTCAGGAGACCCTGAACAAATCCCGCGCCATCAAGAAGGCGGCAGAGGAAGCGAGCCTGTTTTCAACCCGGGGAAATGGCTGAGAGCGGGGGTTTCGCTGCCCTGCGGGCAGCGACCGGCCGGGCGTAGCCCGGCACAGGGTTGGATTGCACCCCAACCCCCATCTATTTCAACGCATCGGCCAGCAGATCATAGACCAGACGAATGCGGGCGCTGCTGTGCAATTCGCGATGCGTGACCAGCCAGATCGGCACCGGGATCGGGGTAAACTCGGGCAATATCCGGGCGACGCCTTCGGTGCGATCGGCAATATCCTCGGACATCACGCCAATGGCGAGGCCCTGTTTGACCATCTCCCACCCGACCATGGTGTTCTCGCAATAGAGGCGGAAATTGCGCGGCCTGAGGTTCAGACCATGGGCGGCAAGAAAATCGATCATGCGCGGCGAATGATCGATGCCGACAAAAAGCGCGTCCTGGGCATCGGCCAGTGACGCGGGCAGGCCGTGGCGGCGGATATAGCCGGGGGCGGCATAAAGATGGGCATGGGCAGTGCGGATCAGCCGCGCAATCAGATCCGGTTCGGTCGGGCGGACATGACGGATGGCAATATCGGCCTCGCGCCGCCTGAGATCGCTCAGCGCATTGGACACCACGATCTCGACCTCCACCGCCGGCGCGACCTGGGCCAGACGCGCCAATATCGGCGGCAGGATATAGGTGGCATAGCCATCGCTGACCGACAGGCGGACCCGGCCCGCGATGGTCTGGCTCTGACCGGTCGCGCTCAGCGATATGCGATTGGCAGCGTCCCCCATGGCGCGGACATGGTCCAGCAGCTCCAGCCCCGGCCCGGTCAGCACCAGGGTTTTGCCAATCCGTTCAAACAGCGTCAGGCCAAGCGCGCCCTCAAGCCCTGCAACCTGACGGCCAAGGGTCGGCTGGGTCAGGCCAAGCGCCCGGGCCGCCGCCGAAAGCGAGCCTTCCTCGACCGTGGCCAGAAAGGCCCGGACCTGATTCCAGTCAAAAGAAACGCTGCGCCAATCCATGCATATTTGCATATCATGACTACTATTTTATGCAATTCCCATAGAACGGGGATGGCCCTATATGCAGGGTCAAAGGAGATACCACATGAACAGCGCCGCATTTTGGGACAAGGTCGCGCCGCGCTATGCCGCCCGGGAGATCCGCAACACCGAGGCCTATGCCCACACGCTGACGCGCACCCAAAGCCACCTGAACGCGGCCGATCACATGCTGGAACTGGGCTGCGGCACCGGGGCCACGGCATTGCAGCATGCCGGCCATGTGGCACGCATCACCGCCACCGATATTTCCCCCGCCATGATCGAGATCGCCCGCGCCAAGCCGCAACCGCAGGACAATATCACCTTTCTTGTCGCCGCGCCTGGCGAGGCCCGGATGCCCGAGGGCCCGTTTGATGTGGTGACCGGGTTCAACCTGCTGCATCTTCTGCCCGATCCCGGTGCCGATATCCGCACCATTGCCGGGCTGGTCCGGCCGGGCGGGCTGTTCATCTCGAAAACGCCCTGTCTGACCGGGCGCTACAGCCTGTTGAAACCGGTAATCGCGGCGATGCGGCTGATGGGCAAGGCCCCCAGGATGCATTTTCTGTCGCCTGAAAGGCTGGAACAGGCCATCACCCGGGCCGGTTTCGAGATTATCGAGACCGGAGATTTCCCGAAATCGCCGCCAAGTCACTTTATCGTGGCGCGCCGGGTCTGAACGCCTTTGACAGCCCCCCCCCCGGTTCCTAGATTGGCCCCGAACCAGGGCGATCGCGGGGGCCGGGAATGTCAGACTTGCCAGAGTATTATTTCCGCATCCGCGAAAACGGGGCGGCGGTGTTCCGGGTCGATACCGAAAACCGCCAGCGCCGCATCGAGATGACCGAACTGGCCGTGATCAATGTCAGGAACGGCAATGTGCGGGCGCATGGCGATCATGTTCTGAGCGATGAGGAAAAGACCGTCATCGCCGAGTGGATCAGCGAGCGCCGCGCGGTGCTGGCGGAACGTGATCTCGATGACATCCACCGCGCCGTCGATTACCTGAACCTGACCACGCATTGGGCGCAAAGCCGGGCCGAGGATGACGCGCTGGAGGAGGTCACCGACCGGCTGCTGCTGGCAATGCATGACCTGCGTTCGGTGCTGGTGCGCAAAAAGGCCGATCGGCTGATGAAGGGGCAAAAGGGCTGATTTCCGCAGATAGCAGGCCCTGACCTGCTGTCTATCGACACAATCACCCCATCCGCAGATTCCGATTTAGGGTCAGTTGCCGGGATAAGAGGCATAGACGACGGAACTGCCATCCAGATTGACCAATGTCACGTCAAAGGCCTGACGTTGGTCATTATATTCCATCCCGGGCGATCCAAGCGGCATGCCTGGCGTGGCAATGCCGATGGCGGGCGGCAGTTCCTCCAGCAATTGCCTCACTTCAGTGGCCGGGACATGCCCTTCCACGGTGTAGCCGGATATGCTGGCGGTGTGGCAGGCCCAAAGATCCTCCGGTATCCCGGAGGCTTCCTTGGCGGCGTAAAGCTCATCACCCGTAACGTTCTGAACGTTCACGATGAACCCGGCTTCGCGCATCGCCGCGACCCAGCCACCACAACAGCCACACGAGGCCTGCTTTAGCACATCCATAACCGGTGCCGTTCCCTGCGCGTTCGCATGGGTTGCGGCCCCGAGAAGCATTGCTGCCGTTAGAATGAATCTCTTCATTTTCTCTCCAGTTTTCTATTCCTGCGCGCCAATGGCCACGCCTTGCAGCCGCATTTTTACAAGCTCTAGCAACTTTAGGTTCAACTGCTGAATTGATCAGAGGCCGAAATGTCGCGGATCAGCTGCATTCAGGTGGCGAAACAGGCATCATGGCGCATCGCCGCAGGGTCGGCGCATTGGCACCAGCAACCGAAAGAGCGCGGCGGTCCTCGATCCGGCGCGTGATCTGCCAGCGCCCGGTGAAATCCTCCAGCCCGATCACTCGACGACCGGCCTGCCGGAAAATTCATCGCCCGCCGGCCCGACAAAGCCCCGCCCGCCGGTGCCATCGCCATCAAGGTCATGGCAGGCCCGGACAGCCGATGGCGGCGATGGGCTGCAATCTTGCCCGCCCGCGACCCGCGCTGGTCCCATCGCCTGCGCCAACACTGCGACATCCCCCTGACTTGTGGTCATCCCTGCCCCACCGTAAGAGGGCGCAACCCGTGTCACAAGAACAAGGTCTGCCGCCCATGATCCCCCGTTATTCCCGCCCCGAGATGGTCACTATCTGGTCGCCCGAGACCAAGTTCCGCATCTGGTTCGAGATCGAGGCGCATGCCTGCGACGCGCAGGCCGATCTGGGCGTGATCCCGCGCGAAAACGCCGAGGCCGTGTGGAAGGCCCGGGATGTTCAGTTCGACGTGGCCCGCATTGACGAGATCGAGGCCGTCACCAAACATGACGTGATCGCCTTCCTGACCCATCTGGCCGAACATGTCGGGGCCGATGCGGCCCGGTTCGTGCATCAGGGCATGACCTCCTCGGACGTGTTGGACACCTGTTTCAACGTGCAACTGGTGCGCGCGGCCGATATTCTGATCACGGATCTGCAAGGCCTTCTGACGGCCCTCAAGACCCGCGCCTTTGAACATAAGAACACGATCCGCATCGGGCGGTCCCACGGCATCCATGCCGAACCCACCACCATGGGGCTGACCTTCGCGCGGTTCTATGCCGAGATGGACCGCAACCTTGCCCGTATGCGCATCGCGCGCGCCGAGATCGCCACCGGGGCCATTTCGGGGGCCGTCGGCACCTTCGCCAATATCGACCCGGCAGTCGAGGCACATGTCTGCGCCAAGCTTGGGCTGATGCCCGAACCGATCAGCACGCAAGTCATCCCGCGCGACCGCCACGCCGCGTTTTTCGCCACGCTTGGCGTGATCGGATCCAGCATCGAGAACATCTCGACCGAGATCCGCCACATGCAGCGCACCGA
This sequence comes from Alterinioella sp., assembly GCF_058343375.1. NCBI lineage: Bacteria > Pseudomonadati > Pseudomonadota > Alphaproteobacteria > Rhodobacterales > Paracoccaceae > Alterinioella > Alterinioella sp. The sequence goes on along the minus strand of NZ_JBTUJH010000013.1, from coordinate 612 downwards.
GGTGCTGGAGGCGGAGGAGTTCTTCTCCAAGGGGCAGAAAGGGTCGTCTGCGATGCCGCATAAGCGCAACCCGATCCTGACCGAGAACCTGACCGGGCTGGCGCGTCTGGTGCGTATGGCCGTGGTGCCGGCGCTGGAGAATGTGACGCTTTGGCACGAGCGCGACATCAGCCATTCCTCGGTCGAGCGCAATATCGGCCCCGACACCACGATCACGCTGGATTTTGCCCTGTCGCGCCTGACCGGCGTGATCGACAAACTGGTGATCTACCCCGACAACATGCTGGCAAACATGAATAAATTCCGTGGGTTGGTAATGAGCCAGCGGGTGCTTCTGGCCCTGACCCAGGCCGGTGTCAGCCGTGAAGATGCCTATAAGCTGGTGCAAAGGAACGCCATGCGGGTCTGGGATGAAGGCGCGGATTTCAAGGCCGAGCTGCTGGCCGATACGGATGTGCTGGCCGCACTTTCGGCAGACGAAATCGAGGAAAAATTCGACCTCGGCTATCACACCAAACATGTCGACACGATCTTTGCGCGGGTGTTTGGCGAGGGTTGATCCCATTGGTTTCGCCGCGCTTCGCGCGTCGACCGGGCGCATATCCGCTATGG